>JAQBPP010000334.1 GCA_028287455.1 Bacilli bacterium
CAGCAGAGCAGATCGCCAAAGACTGCCAGGCAAAATCGGCCATCATTGAAGAAATTAAAACAGAGCGCAAAGAGTTTCAACCTCCGATGTTTTTCAATTTATCCCTGCTTCAGGCAACAGCCAATCAACTTTATCATTTTTCACCTGAGCAAACGCTTAACGTCTTGCAGCAGCTGTATTTAAACGGGTTTATTTCGTATCCTCGTTCGGACTCGCAAGTTGTCACCCCGGAAGAAGCCAAGCTGTTCCCGGGCATTTTGCAGCAACTGGGCCGCTTTGATTGCTACAAGGAATTGCTGCCGCCGCCGCGTGCTTCCATTCTGCAGAACAAACGTTACGTGAATGCCGCAAAAGTGTCTGATCACTATGCGATTGTGCCAACTGAACAAGTACCTGATTTGGCACGTCTGTCGGGTGAAGAGCGCAAGTTGTACGATTTAATCGTGAAGCGCTTAATCGCAGCCTATTATGACGAGGCCATTTTTGCTTATACCCAAGTGATCACAGTTGTAGGGGAGCATAAATTCCTGTCCAAAGGCACTCAATTGCTGCAGGAGGGCTGGCGCAAAGTAATTTTTGCAGCGCATGCGGAGAAACTTAACTCTGTTACAGGCGACGACGAGGAAGACATGAAGGAGATGTTGCCTGCGGGCTTGCAAACAGGGCAAATGGGTATCATGCAAAAGATCGAGGTGAGGGAAAGCAAAACTCATCCTCCCAAACGGTTCACCGAAGGGCAGCTGATCACTTTAATGAAGACAGCTGGCAAATCATTGGACAATGAGGAACTGGAAAAAGTGTTGGAACGCACGCAGGGGCTTGGTACTGAAGCCACACGCGCCGGCATTATTGCCGTGCTAAAGGAGCGCGGCTACATTCAGGTGCGAAAGAACCTGGTCTTTGCTGCCCCCAAAGGCATCATGCTGGTGGAGGCACTGGGCGACAGCATTCTGAGTTCAGCAGAAATGACGGCGAAATGGGAGCAGCGTCTAAATGAAATTGGAAAAGGGACCGCGTCTCCTCAGCAATTTATGGAGCAGGTGAAACTATTAACCTCCAAGCTAGTTGCAGACGCCATTGAGCAGCAGAAGCAGTGGTCGTTTTCCGTGTCTCCTGCGCTGCAAGAAACCGCGGCTGCAAAATCCCGCGGATCCAGAACAGCAAAATCCCGCGGATCCAAATTTTCAGCATCCCGCGATTCGCCAGCAGCAAACAGTCCGATTGGCAGCTGCAAAATCTGTGGAGCAGACGTGATCGAACGGGACAAATTTTATGCATGTACGAATTCACCGACCTGCCGATTCTCGGTTTCGAAACGCATTCTCGGTAAATCGGTTTCCAAGACAAATGCAGTGAAATTGCTGAAGGCAGGGGAATCAGCGGTCATCAAGGGGTTTAAAAAAGGAGACAAGCAATTTGACGCAGCATTGAAGTGGGATGAGGCGGCGAAGACGATTAAATTTGTGTCGTCCCAAGACAAACAGTAATCCTCGGTTTCCTCTTCAGCCTTCTGTGGCATCTCTCTTCTATAAAAATTAAAAAGCCGCGGTCTGCGAGAAGACAGCGGCTTGTCAGTTTAATTGGTATTGGCTAACGTTTTAATGTATGCTGCAACTTCGTCTTCATGGCCGGGTGCTAATCCTTTTGGCATATCTCCATTATAGCCATTTTTCAATACATTGGCGATTTGAACCGCCGAAAGTTCCTGTGCTTTTTTATGCAAATCAGGTCCAACTAATCCATGCAGATCGGCTCCGTGGCAGCTGACGCAAGTAGTTTGCACAAATGCTTTTGCATCAAAGGCGGTTGCCTTGACAACTCCAGGCGGTTGATTGCCCAGATCCAAAGTTTTCATTTCGCGATAAAAGCCCAATGCAACGAGCACTGGAATAATTGCGATTAATAGCCCCAGAAATGTACGTTTCATCTATTCAGTTCCTCCCTTTCACTAAAACCTATGATACGTGATACTTGCCGTCTTTTCCAGAACTTATTCTAGCATGTGTAAATTGGTAGATTTACGACAAGTTTTTGACAATCAGTAATGAACTGGCTTAGAAGTTAATATGGTGGAGACAAGGAAACCTTTGTTGACTGGGGGATCTGCGTGTGACACAACATACATTTACTTTTAAGTATCAGAAACCCCTGGGGACTGCATTGCCGGAACCGTCTGTTGTATTCCGTGCAAAACCTGAGGAAAATGTTTATTTGTCTGTGCTTAATGAGTTTGATCAATTTATTGGACTGGATGTGGTCAAAGAATATGTGAAGGAACTCGCGCATTATACGGCCATGCAGCGCTTGCGCAAGAAAATGGGACTGAAAACGCCGCAAATGTCTTATCATATGGCGTTTCTAGGCAACCCTGGCACCGGTAAAACCAGTGTGGCGCGGCTGCTTGCTAAATTATTTTATTCATTGGGTGTACTGCGTGAAGACAAGTTTCGGGAGGTCAGCAGAGTTCAGCTGGTCGGAAATTACGTGGGTCACACGGCAAAAGACACATTAGGTGTATTAGATGAAGCCAAGGGCGGTGTGTTATTCATCGATGAAGCGTATGCGCTCGTTCGGGATAACCCTAACGATTTTGGAATGGAGGCAGTGGAAACCCTGCTGAAATACATGGAAGATCACCGCGATGAGTTGATCGTGGTGTTTGCCGGGTATGTGGAGCCTATGCGCAAGTTTCTGATGTCAAATCCTGGCCTTTTGTCACGCATTCCAAATCAGGTGTTTTTCCCTGACTATACGCAAATGGAATTAATCACAATCGCACATCAAATGGCAGCTGATTTTGATTACCAATTGGATGCTGACTATGAAATGGAACTGGCTAAACACTGTTTCCGTGAAAAACAAATGACAACTTTTTCCAATGCGCGCTTTATTCGAAATCGTCTCGAGCGAAGCATCCGCAAGCAGAATGTAAGACTGGCTGAGGAAGGATTCCGGGAAGCGGAGCTGAATTTGTTAACCAAACGCGATTTATAACATAATTTGTAGTGAGGTTTCCCATCCTAAGCGGTAAAGGAGGGAACCCGATGAGGTTAAATCGCATTTCTTGTGTTTTTACCGCGCTTATTATCAATTGTTTGCTGACAGCAGGGTTATGCAGTAGTGCGGCAGCGGGAGGAGCCGGAGTGCAGCCCATCCCTTCACACTATTGGGGTAAAATACAGGGGGTTTTGTTTCAGGGCCCCACAGAAGCCATACAGATTGAACATGACCAACTGGTTGATTTAAGCGTGCTTAGCCAATTCTCAGGGATTAAGGCAGAGACGCGTGATCAGGAGGTGGTTTATAAATATAATCGGCATACACTTGATGTGCAGCCAGGCAGACGTTCCGCACTGCTCAATGGGCGTGTGGTTCTTTTATCGCATGAACCTGTGGCGCGTGGAGGCTACCTGCTGGTCCCTTTTCATCAAACGATGGATATGCTTGGTGTTCCTCATCAGGATCAGGGTGAAGCGGTCAATCTGCTGGTCGAAAGTGATGCGTGGAAACAAATTCGCTATATGAAAACCCTCACCGACGATGGCAAATCGACGTTAGGGTTCATTGGTTTTCTGGATGCAGGGCGGTACTTTTTTGCAACGAAACCGGTCGTGACTGGAAAGGCAGAAGGTTATGGGGCTCTTTTTGAAGGGCGATGGGCCGCTCCCGGCCGCGTTACAGTTACTAAAATTCGTCCGTTTACAGATACAAGTTCGTCCATATACATGGAGAATTTGCCAAATGGGAATGTGCTGCAGAATCTGTACCTAGATGAACGGCCAGAAGTGATGATTGTTGAATCCTGCAGTTGCGCAGGTCGCTACAACTATGCTACCATGTTTACCGTTACAGAAATGGGGCTAACCTCCATCTGGCATTCCCAGTATTCCTATGATAGAATTGAGCGATCCGGTAAAAACTGGGAGCTTGTAAGTTATCGCAGGGAAACAATTCCGGACCGTCATGCCGGTTCACTTCCATATTGGGAAGTTCGCGAGACTTGGACTGGAAACCAATTCTCCATTGTTAAGGAAGTGTACCATGCACCCGTTAAATAAGTAGTGCATTTGTTTTTTTGCTCAGGTGGATGAGAGGATGAAGATGTGGAGGTGTACATAGGTTGAGTGTAAGCAACAAGTTTTATGTGACGGCAGAAGGTTTACGCAGGTTGGAAGAGGAGCTTGAGTATCTGAAAACTACCAAACGCGCTGAGGTCAAAGAGCGTTTGAAAATTGCCCGGTCTTATGGTGACTTATCTGAGAACAGTGAGTATGAATCGGCAAAAGATGAACAGGGCATGATCGAATCCAGAATTCTGCTCCTTGAAAATCAGTTGCGCAACGCAGTGATCATTCGGGAAGAAGATAAAATTGCTGGAATTGTATCAGTTGGATCCGTTGTGGAGATTCGCGAGGTTCCGGACGGTGAATCCGAAGAGTACAAAATTGTTGGTACTGCAGAGGCCGATCCAATGCAAGGACGCATCTCCAACGAATCGCCAATTGGCAGCGGTCTGCTCGGGAAAAAACGTGGTGACAAAATTACGATACCGGCTCCCGGTGGAGAAATTGAGTTTGAAGTCCTTGACGTAAGGTAATCCAGAAAAACCGCATCCAAACAACCGGATGCGGTTTTCTTGAAATTTTAGAATGCATCACGGGTCAGTGGGAGAAGTGGGGATTGGAATGCTAAGCATCATTGTACCAACATTTAATGAACGCAATAACGTGAGAGTGATCACTGATCGAATCTGTCAGTCGCTCACTGATGTTGACTTCGAAGTGGTTTTTGTTGATGACAGCATGGATGATACGCCCGAGATTCTCCGGGCTCTAGCAGACGAGAACGCTCGGGTGACGTTTTACCACCGTGATGGTGAACGAGGACTTGCGACTGCTGTGCTCAATGGGTTTTCGTTAGCAAAAGGGGATATCTTGACGGTGATGGATGCCGATCTGCAGCATCCGCCAGAGCTGCTTCCTGCCATGCTGAAGGAAATTCAGGCAGGCGCCGACATGGTGGTTCCCAGCCGCTTTGTCCCGGGCGGCGATGATGGAGGATTAGCCATCCATCGTAAATTGGTTTCTTGGGTGGCTCGAAAAATAGGACAAGTTATGCTCGCACCTGTCAGAATTTCGACAGACCCTACCAGCGGCTTTTTCATGTTTAAGCGTACCGTGATCAATAGTGCTCATCTAAATCCAGTCGGCTGGAAGATCCTGATGGAGATTCTTGTCAAAGGAGAGATTCGCGCCTATCGAGAAATCCCTTATCAATTTCAACCCCGTTTGGACGAAGCCTCGAAAATGAGTGCAAAAGAGCAGTGGAATTACCTCTTACATATCAGACGGCTGCGCAATTGGATGAAAACCAACCAATAGACGATTTCCTGACCTCTGACGTGAATATCCAGGCTCCTCTTATCATATGTAGTCTTGAGAGCAGACAATGGTTGTTCAAGCGGGAAGAGGGTGACGCGTGTGACACAGGGAAAACTGCTCTTAATTGGTGGAGCTGAGGGAAAACAGGGAGAGCGGGAAATCTTATCCACGTTTGTCAAGCTTGCCGGTGGTGCACAGGCACAAATTTATGTGATT
>JAQBPP010000068.1 GCA_028287455.1 Bacilli bacterium
CTTTGAGCTGGGCTTCGATCTCGTTATAAACATTCTCAAATTCGCTATAAGGACCAATGTGTTTCCAGTAAGCGTACTTCTGAAGAGTAACCTGCTTTTTTTCCAAACGTGTTTCAGGTTCACCTGATATGTTTAGTTCAATACCAGTAAATACAATGTTTCCACAATCGTATACCACGTGATTGATTCCTGCGTGAACCAGTTGTTTTTCTCTTACTTCAGCCCACAGCTTGTCCATTAGTTCAAACATCTCGGTACTGTATTCTTTATGTGCATCATGGACTTTCGAAAAACCATACAGCGTAAGCGTTTTTGGTTGAGTAACAATATCGACATTCATATATACACCCCGTCTCGTTTGGTCGTTCCGAACCGATTATACTGGTATATCAACGTGGTGTCATCACTTACGGGGGGCATCAATAACAACTGACACGCTTCAGGCACCGGAAGTTGTCATGGTTTACTCCTCGCATGGAATAGGAGATATGTCACGAACATTTCATAAACTGTATAGAACCAGTTTAGTACGCGGGAAATATCGTGACCAAGAACGACCAGTCTTGATTAACAACTGGGAAGCTATGTATTTTAACTTTAATGGTGAAAGCATTGTAAATATCACTCGCACTGGAAAACAGTTAGGGATCGAATTGTTCGTCCTTGACGACGGATGGTTTGGAAAACGAAATGATGACACCACTTCCTTAGGGGATTGGCAGGTCAATCTTGAAAAGCTGCCAGCAGGTCTTGACGATTTGGTCCATCGTGTACGCAACTTGGGGATGTCGTTTGGTCTTTGGTTTGAACCTGAGATGATCTCAAGAAACAGCGCCGATCACTTATGTGAAATGGGATATGAATCGGCATATGACGGAGATTGGCTCTGATTCTTTGCCTGCTGATCGTCAAAGAGAAACTGCACACCGCTATATACTCGGTGTATACAAAGTCATGGAGAAGATCACAAGCGTGTTTCCAAATGTCTTGTTTGAAAGTTGTTCAGGGGGCGGTGGTCGTTTCGATCCTGGCATTTTGCATTATATGCCGCAAACCTGGACAAGTGACAACACCGATGCCATAAGCCGGCTCAAGATTCAGTATGGAACCAGTATCGTGTACCCTTCAATTGCAATGGGTGCTCATGTGTCAGCTGTTCCCAATCACCAGGTTCATAGATCCGCATCCTTACAAACACGCGCACATGTGGCGATGGCTGGTAATTTTGGATATGAGTTGGATTTGACAGCACTCGCAAATGAGGAAAAACACGCAATTACACAGCAGGTTAGTTTTTACAAACAGCATCGTCAACTGATCCAATTCGGTGAACACTACAGACTGCTGAATCCTTTTGAAGGAAATGCTTCTGCCTGGATGTTTGTGTCAGACGAACAAAAAGAAGTTTTGGTCACGTACTGCCGCATTCTTTCTGAACCAAATCCACCTACTCAACGACTACGATTAAAGGGACTTGATCCAAATTTTAACTATCGATTGATAGGCACGGATCAAACTTTCGGCGGTGACGAACTCATGTATGCAGGGATTGTCTTGCCGAATTTAATCGGCGACTTCGCGACCGAAACTTGGAATTTTCGGGTTGAATGATATTAATATAACGCCATCAACAAGCTGCATCAATATATACAAACCTATGTATGTGGGTACATAGCGTTTCTCAGCACTTTTAAATTGCAAAACACAATCAGCCCTCCAATTATCAACGGAGGGCTTTTTAATGTTTATTTTGCTGCTGCGAATCGCTTCGAATAAAAAAATTTTTCAGATGGAAACTGGAGGAATCACAGGGACAGAGAGCAACTAGCAAGATTGTATTGTTCCTGCAAAAAAGTACCATTGCCGATCAAATCGAACGTATTGTATTGTTGTTGTAACCGCTTACAAACGGTTATTAACATCACACCTTATATTCTTGGCTTTAAAACAAAATCAGGGGGGAGTTCCACTATGCAAAAAGTTCAAGAATATAATCCGGAATGGCCATCCGTACGTCCCGTCGCTAAGAATAAGAAAGTACTGGCGAAATTAAGCAAGGATAAATGGTTGTATGTGTTGCTTCTGCCTGGCGCGTTGTACTTTTTGGTTTTTAAATATCTTCCGATGTGGGGCGTATTGATTGCTTTTCAGAATTACCAGCCTTTTTTAGGCTTTTTTGGAAGTCAATGGATTGGGATTGGTAATTTTAAAGATTTTTTTATCAATCCTGATTTCTTTCGATTGCTGAATAACACGTTGATCTTATCGTTGTATAACATTTTCTTGTTTTTTCCAGCACCCATTGTATTAGCATTATTGCTGAATGAAGTCCGAAAAACTTTCTATAAGCGAACCGTACAAACTCTAATTTATGTACCTCATTTTATGTCAATGGTGATTGTAGTCAGCATCACGTATGTTTTCTTCACAATCGATGGTGGGTTCGTGACCCAACTGGTCGAACAGTTAACCGGCCATAAAATTGATTTTCTGACTAGCCTGTCCTGGTTCAGACCGTTGATTGTGCTGCAGACGATCTGGAAGGAAACCGGATGGGGGACCATTCTATTTTTGGCTGCTTTGGCGGGTGTTGACGCACAGCTGTATGAGGCGGCCATTGTTGATGGCGCGGGCAGATGGCGGCAGTTGTGGCATATCACACTACCGTCAATCCGGAGTACAATAGTGATTTTGTTCATCCTGCGCATGGGTTCCGCACTTGATAACGGGTTCGAGCAGATTTACTTGATGACCAATTCATTAAATCGGCAAGTTGCGGATGTTTTTGATACTTATGTCTATTTTGTCGGGATTACGCAAGGGTCATTTAGTTACAGTACTGCGGTCGGGCTCTTTAAAGCTGTTATTGGCGTAATTCTAATCTTTGGCAGCAACTATCTGGCCAAAAAATCCGGTGAATCCGGTCTTTTCTAACTTGAATTGCTTAGGGGGTGGACAACGATGAGAACCAATACATGGTTCGGCCGCATTTTTGACGGATTCAACTATCTTTTTCTTGCTGTTGTATCAATTTGTACAGTCATCCCCTTCATTTATGTAGTTGCAGGATCATTTGCAACCAATACTGAATTGACGCAAAGAGCGTTCTTTCTGATCCCTAAAACGATTAGCTTCAGCGCTTATCAATTTATCTTTTCCACCGATACATTGCTCAGAAGCGCACTGGTCTCAGTTTATATCACTGTGGTTGGAACGATTGTTAATTTGCTGTTTACTACAACGATGGCTTACTCTCTTTCACGCAAGGACTTGCTGGGCAGAAATCTCATTTTAAATTTAATCGTCTTTTCGATGGTTTTTAGCGGCGGAATGATCCCCACGTTTTTGGTTGTCAAGGGCTTGGGGCTGCTCGACAGCTTGTGGGCGATGATTATTCCGGGCGCCATTAGTGCATTTAATTTAATTATCGTCAAAAATTTCTTTCAAGAACTGCCGAAAGAACTGATTGAATCTGCCAGTTTGGACGGATGTACAGACATCGGCACATTTTGTCGCATTATTTTACCTTTATCTAAACCCGTTTTGGCCACGTTTGCTCTTTTTTATGCAGTTGGCCATTGGAATGATTTCTACAGCGCATTGCTCTATATCAATGATTCCGCAAAATGGCCGCTGCAAGTTTTGCTCCAGCAGATTGTCATGTTGTCGCAAGGCAGCATTGGGGATCCTTCCAACTTGGATCCGACATTCGTGAAGCCGCCGGACCAATCCATTAAAATGGCTGTGATTGTGGTCAGTACAGTGCCTATCATGCTGGTTTACCCTTGGCTCCAAAAACATTTTGTAAAAGGTGTGATGGTTGGCGCTGTCAAAGGGTGATAGCAAATTAATCGAAGTGGGGAGTGTGTATGAAAATGTCAAAATACAGTAAGCGTTTAGTTACTTCACTTTGCTTGGGACTTTTGCTGGTAGTGGGTATTGCAGGGTGCGGCACATCATCGCAATCGGGAACCTCTGCGGGTGAGCCTTATAAAATTACCATTATGACCGATTCATTTAATACGGATCACACTGATGCAGCCACCAGCCCGGTTCTTAAAGCTCTTGATAAGTATACAAACACAAGTATCAACATCCAATGGGTGCCTAACTCTTCTTACACAGACAAGATGAATATTACTCTCGCTTCCGGAAATATGCCAACTGTCATGTTAATCACAGATAAAACCTCAAGCTTTGTTAACGCGGCTAAATCAGGGGCATTCTGGGATCTCACACCTTACTTGAAAGACTATCCCAACTTGAGCAAATCGAACCCAATCGTTTTAAACAACAGTTCCATTGACGGCAAAACTTATGGAATCTACCGGGCACGCCCTTTAGGACGATTGGCGATTGTGTATCGCAAAGATTGGCTGCAAAATGTCGGCCTTCAGGAACCGAAAACCATTGATGACTTCTACAACATGTTGGTAGCGTTTAAAACCAAAGATCCAAACAAAGACGGCAAAGGCGGTACCTATGGAATGGTGGTGACGAAGTATACCGGCCCGTGGGATATCATGCAAAGCTGGTTCGGCGTTCCAAACAAATGGGGCCTGGACAAAAATGGTAAATTAATTCCTGCACAATTAACTCCTGAATATCTGGACGCCGTGAAATTTTTCCGTAAATTATACCAGCAGCAGTTAATCAATCAAGACTTTGCTGTGATGGATCCGACCAAGTGGAATGACCCGGTCACGAATAACCAGGCGGGCGTGATCGTCGACGTTGCCGACCGGGCTAACGGCTGGGTAAAAGCGAATCCGAATATGCAAGTGGCCATCCTCGGATCAGTCACCGGACCCAAGGGATTGAGAACGCCAGCTACTTCAGGTTATGCCGGATTTTATGTCATTCCCAAACAATCGGTTAAAACAGAAGCCGATTTGAAAAAAGTGTTGGCATTCCTGGATAAATTGAATGATAAACCGGCTCAGGAACTGGTTTCAAATGGTGTATTGGGAGTCAATTACAATGTGCAAGACGGGGCGGCAGTTCCTGTTAAGGACAAGGACCCTGATACGAATGATCTCAATCAACTGTTAATGTACATTCCGGACTCTCTTGCAACTAAAACAGCCCAAACACCAACATCTAATTTGGTCACGGATATTGAAAAAGCCAATGAACAGATTGTCGTGTCGAATCCGGCCGAACCCCTGCTCTCCAATACGTATGCCACTAAAGGCACTCAATTGGATAACATTTTAGACGACGCCCGCGTGAAGTATATTGTCGGACAAATTGACGATGCCGGGTTGCAGACTGCCATCGACTTGTGGCACAAAAGCGGCGGTGACGACTATATCAAAGAGATTAATGATGCTTATGCCAAAGTGAAACATAATTAAACTAGCTCTATTTGTTTCGAAAGGGGTCAAGTCATGACAACGTTGAAAAAACATTCCAAGGGCTTAGCTGCAGCGAGCAGTGCAATTGGTTTAATGATGATACTATCCGCCTGTAGTACGAATTCAAGTCAGGCAACTAAAAATGGCAGCGGTCAAGCAGGTCCAATGAATATTAGCATTATGCTGCCTGCATACAGTACGGATTTAGCCACTCCGGACAGCCCTGTTTTGAAAAAGCTGGACCAGTTAACAAATACGGTGGTTACACCGACATGGGTTCCAGCCACCTCCTATGAGGATAAGTTCAATATCACGATGGCATCGGGCAAATTGCCGACGATCATGGTGGTTTTATCCAAGTCGCCAAGTTTTGTTAATGCGGCGCAATCAGGAGCTTTTTGGGATATTGGCCCCTATTTAAAGGACTATAAATACCTGAGTCAAGCGAATCAGATTGTACTCAACAATTCATCTGTTAACGGCAAAATTTACGGGATTTACAGATCGAGACCGCTGGGGCGCAATGGAATCATCTTCCGTAAGGACTGGCTGCAAAATCTGGGGTTATCCGAGCCGAAGACAGTGGATGATTTCTATACTATGTTAAAGGCATTTACGGATAAGGATCACTATGGTCTGGTTGCCTCAAAAGATTCAACCATTTGGGATATGATGGGCACCTGGTTCGGAGTTCCGAATAAATGGGGACTTGACAAGAATGGGAAGTTGATCCCGGCTCAGTTGACTCCACAATACATGGATGCACTAAATTTTTTCCATAAACTGTATCAAGAAAAATTAATTAACCAGGATTTCGCTGTCTTGGATCCTGCGAAAATGGACACTCCAGTGAATAACGGACAGGCCGGGGTAGAAGTGGGAGTACTTGACAATACTCACCGCTTGGAAACTACGTATGAACAAGCGCATCCTAATGCAACAGATATTTTCGATGCGGTTGGATCAGTTTCAGGTCCAGGAGGTTTGCACATGTTACCGACATCCGGTTTCTCAGGAATATTAGCGATTCCTAAATCCAGTGTCCCATCCGTCACTGATTTAAAAAGAGTGCTGTCGTTTTTGGATGCATTGAATGCGCCTGACATTCAGACTTTGATTTGGGCGGGCATTGAGGGACAAAATTATACCAAACAGGATAATTACATCGTCCGCAGCACCGATAAAACAATTCAAACGAATATCCAAGATATCAACCAAATGTTGATGGGGATTCCCGATAATTCTTATCTGGATGTTCAGCAAACACCTCTTCGTTTAAAAGAGGCTAAACTCCAGAAAGATAACGAAAAAATTGTTGTCAGCAACCCGGCAGAATCGTTGATTTCCAAAGTGTACTCACAAAAGGGCGTTCAACTGGACAACATCGTCAACGATG
>JAQBPP010000117.1 GCA_028287455.1 Bacilli bacterium
CTTGATTTCCAGAAACGCAACGGTTAGGAGGTCTGAAGCGTGGAGATTGATTTTAACCAACCGGTTAATCGGAAGAATACGGGTTCGATGAAATGGGATGCAACGGCCAAATGGTTTGGCGAAACCGAGGTGCTGCCCATGTGGGTGGCCGACATGGATTTTATGTCTCCTCCCCCAGTAATTGAAGCGTTAAAACAACGAGTGGAGCATGGGGTTTACGGCTATGTCGATATTCCGGACAGTTATCACGAGGCAATTATCAATTGGATGAACAGCAGGCACGGCCGCACAGTTGAGCGGGACTGGCTGGTGACCAGCCCTGGCGTGGTGGTTTCTTTGGGGCTCCTGGTTCAATGTTTTACGGAACCCGGCGAGCAAGTAGTCATCCAATCACCTGTTTATCCGCCGTTCTTTGAAGTAATCCGCAGAAATGATCGGATCGTGGCCAATAATGAATTAAAACTTGAGAATGGTAGGTACACGATCGATTTTGCAGACCTGGAGCAGAAGCTCAGTCCAGATGATGTGAAAATGATGATCCTCTGCAGTCCGCATAATCCAGTCGGACGTGTGTGGACAAAACATGAACTGCAGAAGATCGGCGATTTGTGTTTGAAGCATAACGTTTTGTTGGTTTCGGATGAGATTCATGCGGACTTGGTGTATAGAGAGCATCATCACTTGCCCATCTGGTCGATTTCGGATGAACTCGCGATGAACACCATTACCTGTATTTCACCGGGCAAAACGTTCAATTTGCCTGGTCTGCAGACGGCAAGTCTGATCATCCCAAATCCTAAACTGCGTGAAACATTTCAAACCTTGTTGAAAAATTTGTTTTTCCATGCGAATAACGTGTTGAGTATTACAGCTGCAGACAGCGCTTATCGTCATGGGGCCAGTTGGCTCGATCAGTTGATCGATTATGTGCGCGGCAATTTGGACTTTTTATTGAACTATGTGGATAAGCACATCCCCCAGATTAAAGTGATTCCGCCAGAAGGCACTTACCTGGTTTGGCTGAATTGCCGGGAACTAGGCCTTGAGCCAGAGGCATTGCATCAGTTCATGATCAAAGAAGCCAAGGTGGCAATGAACGCGGGCAGCAGCTTTGGTCCCGGCGGCGAAGGTTTTGAGCGGATAAACATTGCCTGCTCCCGAGCTACTTTGGCAGAAGGGTTGAAACGGATCGAGCAGGCGGTTAAAAATCTCTCCTCATAAGCAGCAAAGCCAGCCATTCGGCTGGCTTTTATAATTCCACTGATCAAATCCGATTAGTTCCCCCAACATGGCCAGCATCGGTTCTTTACAGTAACTTTACAAGAAGTTTTGATTTCTACACAGTTTCAAAGTAAAACATCAATTAAACCGGTTTAATGTTATAGGCAGGAGTGAGGTTATGGCAACAATTGAAGATGTAGCTAAAGCTGCAGGCGTTTCAAAAGGAACAGTTTCCAACGTCTTCAGTAAAAAACGACCGGCTAGTAAGGAGGTTACCAAAAGGGTTATAGAAATAGCCAATCAATTGAATTACAAACCGAATTATTGGGCCAGGACATTAGCAATTAAAGAAACCCGGATCATTGGTTTAAAAATGCCGGGTGAAAACTCAAAGTTTAGCCAATTTCACCTCGCTCTCTTAAATGGTGTGTTACATGTCTGTTATGAAAATGGGTACCGGTTGCTCGTGAACACTTTATCACCCGAATTTCAGAATCAAATTCAAAACGTTTCGTCTGATCCGGTCGATGGTGAGATTTACTTAGATCCTGAACAAAACGATGGACGTTTGGATCATCGAACACAATCGGATCCGCCCGCCGTCGTAATTGGTCGTCCGCCAAGGGGGCTTGAGTCCAGTCTCTGCTATGTCGACAACGACAATGAAGCAACAGCTGAGCAGGTCACTAGTTATTTGCTGGAACTTGGACACAGAAATATTTTATTCCTAAATACGTCCAAAGCAAGAACAGTTTCCGAAGACAGAAAGCGTGGATACGACAAGGCTTTTATAAACAAGGAGTTGGAAGTTCAGCAGGAACTAAGTTTGTTTAAGCAGATCGATATTTCCTCATTACTGTACGGTTATCAATCGATTAAAGAAATGGATTCAAAACGAGTTCCCTTTTCTGCTGTCATTACAGATAGTGACAAAGTTGCACTAGGGGTTTACCGGGCAGCAATCGATCTGGGGCTCTCGATTCCGAATGATATTTCTGTTGTTGCATTTAGCGATGAATCAATAGTTGCACCTGAATTTGCTCCACCGTTATCGAGTGTTTATCTAAACGCTGAAGAATTAGGCAGGGAAGCAGCCCGCATTCTGCTTGAACGAATTCAGGACAATAGGGTGCCTGTCACCCATCATATTATTCAGTCAAAACTGGTCATTCGAGAATCTTGCCGCAGGTGGCAACCTCACGATTGACAACTACCAGGAGGAGAAATATGCGATTAAATAGCCAACTTGTTCCAGCAGTATTAGCCACAACAGTGATTGCGGCTGCATTAGCTGGATGCGGGAATTCTACCAACACTGCTGCAAATGAACCAACTTTAACCATTGTTTCGAATGTTGTTGGAGGTAAAAACCCTCAGGAAAATCAGGCTTTTGCAGACGAAATTGGGCAAGCGCTGCATTGTAAAGTGAACTTTATCAACGTTCCGGCCGACTACACGCAAAAAGTTCAATCGATGATGTCCTCCGGCCAAAAACTGGATGTGATTTACGCCACTGGCCCCGACTTGGCGCAATTGGTGAAAAGCGGTGCTGTGGTCGACCTGCAAAGTAAAATTCAACAATCTACAGTACTAAATGATAAAAACGTGGTCCCTCAGTGGGAGTGGGATGACATCAAGATCCCTCAAACAACTGGGATCTATGCTGTTCCTGTGAAATATCAAGGGGCGCTGATGCCGATTGTTCGGCAAGATTGGATGGCGGAACTTGGTCTTGCACAGCCAAAAACTCTGAACGACTTTTATAACGTTTTCCAAACAATCAAACAGAAAAAAGGCGTATATGGTTTAACGCTGTCACAGATCTATGATATCGAACCATTCATGAGCGCAGTCGGGATTAAGAATCAATACGTGATGGACAATGGGAAACGTACAATTCCATATGCTAGTGCTGCTGCTATTCCTGTTTACGAGTGGCTGCACAAATTATTTGCAGATCAACTGTTGGATCCAAATTTTGTCACCAATAAAACCTCTGATGAAAGAAACCTCTTTTTATCCGGCCAAGTCGGTATGTTCAACTATTGGGATGCTTGGGTGCCTATGCTCAACAATTTGGCCAATACCCAAGGAGCAGCACAAGGATTTGATGCAGAAGCTCTGCCGGGTGCTGCCGGTCCGGATGGGAAAATCTTAGTGTCAACGGGGGATACGAGTGTTTGGGCGATGCCGAAGAATGCGGCAAATCCAGACCTGGCCTTCAAATTCATGGAGTGGTGGAACACTAAACCGGGCGAAATTCTTGGTTCACTGGGAGTGAAAGGCACTGATTATACGGAAAATAATGGGCAATATCAACTGACTCAAACAGGCACAGCGGAAAATATGGATCATGGAGATCCACAGCCAATCGATACCGGATGGAAAAACCCTTTTCCTGATTTGCAAAAGGGATATGCAAATGCCAAACAAATTGGTGTGAAGTACGGATATCAACCTTATACATTGCCTGACTGGAACAATGCTAATGTAATCGTTGCACAATACGCTGTAAATGCGATTATGGGTAAACTTTCAGCACAAGATGCAGTTTCGCAAATGCATGCGGAGCTCTTAAGTAAACATTTGGTGGATGAGTAAATCTCATCCCCTCTTTTGGGGAGGGAGAGTTTAAGCTATGGAGAATACCCAGCAATTGGCAGCCCGCACGCTATCGATGAAGAGCAAATTGAAAGAGCAGAGAAAAGGGAAGAACAAACTTGCCTGGACACTCTATCTGATGCTGGTGCCCACAATCGTGTATTTTGTGATCTTAACTTACTTTCCTTTGCTGCATGCGATACTGATCAGTATGCAGAATTTTCACATGATCGGGGACCGTCCGTTCGTCGGTTTGCAAAACTATAGTCAGGTGTTGTCTGACCAAACCTTTTGGTCTACGTTTGGAAATACGTTATTTTTGGGGATTGGTATTTTACTGATTGGTTTTGTTGCTCCCATTGTGATCGCTTTGTCATTAAATGAATTGCTGCAGACCTGGCTGAAACGAACGATACAAATGATAATTTACATTCCACATCTGTTTTCATGGGTCGTAGTCGGAGGTTTGTGGATTTATTTGCTCACTCCAAATACTGGCTTAGTGAACGTAGTCCTGAAACTGCTCGGTATCCCTCAGGTTCAATTTATGACAGATCCGAATTTGGCACGTTGGGTGATCATCTTGGTAAGTGTTTGGAAAGATGTGGGGTACAACTGCATTCTCTATCTAGCCGCGATGGTCTCGATCAATCCCGCACTCTACGAATCTGCACGAATTGATGGAGCGACACGATGGAATGAGATGTGGCATATTACACTGCCATCGCTTGGTCGTACTATGCAGGTGGTAGGGCTCTTGTCCATAATGGGTATTTTGCGGTTGTTTGATCAAATCTACGTGATGAGAAATGCTGTAATTGAGCCAAAAGTAGATGTACTTATGACTTATGTGTTTGATCAAGGGTTCAAACAGATCGATTCAATTGGACAAGCGACGGCGAGTGCGCTGCTAATCCTTTTGTTGAGCCTATTTTTAACCTTATTTACCCGCCGCTTGGTCCGTTACGACGATATGTGAAGGAGAGATACAATTGAACCGGCGTGCGACTCGTCTAGGCAATGTACTGTTTATCACAGTGAATTTGCTGTTTCTGTTGGTCATTTGTTCCAGCATGATTATTCCTTTGTGGAATGCAGTGGCAGTTTCTTTCAGTTCAAATCTTGCTTCTATGCAGCCAGGCATTCAGATGTGGCCGCGTCAGTTTAGTTTTTCTGGCTACAAGACGATTTGGTCGATCCTGGCAATCTGGAAACCTTTTGAAAATAGTGCGATTGTGTCGGTTTTGGGAACTCTGTTACATGTGTTTTTATGCTCGTTGGCGGGTTATGCACTGGCACAATTTCACTTGCCCGGCCGTCGATGGATTACTTCTCTCATCTTAATTACAATGATGATTCCTTTTCAAGCCATCATGGTTCCTGTTTATGTGACCATGCAGCAATTAGGTTTACTTAACACGTTGTTCGCGTTGATTCTCGCTGGAACGGTTTCCGGGTTCAGTATTTTGCTAATGCGCAATTTCTTTCTGTCAATTCCCGGCGAAGTGTTGGAGTCTGCTACAATCGATGGAGCAGGTCATTTCAGGCTGTACTGGAACATCTGCATTCCGTTATCGAAAGCGGGTTTAGCAACAGTAGCATTATTTGAATTTGTCGGCCGGTGGAATGATATTTTGACCACCGTGTTATTCATAAATGATCCAAACAATTATACCTTGCAAGTCGCGCTAAACTCACTGATCAGTCAAGGCGGCTCGATGTCAAGTGGCTACATTGTCACCGATAACGTAAAAATGGCGGGGATCATGATTGCAATTTTGCCATTGTTGCTGGTTTATCCGTTTGTACAAAAATACTTCGTCAAAGGGATCTTCGTTGGCTCCGCTAAAGAATAACCGTTGTTTTGGATGAAAGGAGCGGTTCATGTGTCAAGCGAACTCCGCCAAGAGACGATTCAAATCAGCTGCTTCATCAGCGAAGAAGAAGAAGGAACTTTTGTTGAAGTGCCATTTGAGCTGCCGGCAAATGTGGATGAGATTTATATACAAATGGACGTGCAAGAGAAGAAGGATTCTGGTACAACGATCGATTTGGGCATCCGGGATCAATATCGTGTTCGCGGGTGGAGTGGAGGGGCACGCAACCATTTTGAAATTGGCAAAGAACGAGCAACGCCCGGATATCTGGCAGGAGACCTGGCAGAAGGAGGATGGGCTGTTTTATTGGGGGCCTACCAGGTTCCTTCAAACGGTTGTCAAGTGGAGCTGCAGCTCACGTTGACTTTTGAGAGTCCTCGCTGGCTAAAGGGAGATTTGCACGGACACAGTGTCCACAGTGACGGAAGTTACACTTTAAACGAAATTGCGGAAATAGCAATCAAACAAGGCTTGGATTTTGTCGGATTAATGGATCATAACACTAGCAGTCAGAACATTGCTTATCCGAAAGACACCCCTGTTTTGTTCATCCCTGGCATGGAACTTACCACTTATCGCGGACATTGCAATTTGTTTGGAGCAATAGAGCCGGTTTTGGATTTTCGCATTCCAGACTCTGACACGTTGGCTAATGTGCTGCGCGAAACTAGAGAAAAAGGCTCTTACATCTCAATTAATCATCCCCATAATTTGAGTTGTCCCAGCTGCAGCTGGCAGTGGGGGTGGGAGATTGATTATGACTGGGTGGAAGTATGGAATGGACCTTGGAATCCCTATAACTTGAACACTTTAAACTGGTGGCAAGAACAATTAATGTCCGGCAAACGACTGGTTGCAGTCGGAGGAAGCGACACACATCGTCAGCATCCGTATGTTAAACACGGATCTCCTACAAACTGGGTAAACAGCTGTTCCCGAAGTGTGAAGGGGATTTTAGCAGCGATTCATCGTGGACATGTATCGATTAGCTACTGCCCAAACGGACCTCAAATCGAGTTGAAGTTTGGATCGTTTGGCATGGGTGATATCGTTGCTGCTGATCAGAAATCCACTGTTTGTTTTGAAGCAGTTATCGATGACCTGCAAGCAACAGATCAAATTAAAGTCATCTCAAACTTCGGTATTGAACAACAAGTTGACTGCAAGGAAGAAGGAGAGTTTAAACTGAACTTCGCTGTAGGCGAACAAATTTTTCTGCGGGTTGAAGTCTGGCGTTATTTTGCTGAGGTTGATCAGTATTTAATGGCTTCAATGACTAATCCGATTTATTTTGATGCGAACTAATAATAGAACTGGTTGGCAAGGAGAGGGAAAAATGAATCTTAGTACGATGCTGCAAGAACATCAATCGATCTCGTTTGGCGCCCATCGCGGCGCATCGGCCTATTGTCCGGAAAATACAATGGCCGCTTATCGGAAGGCGGTTGAATTACAAGCAGACTTAATAGAACTGGATGTTCAATTATCAAAAGACGGCCAAGTAATGGTCTTTCATAATCACATTTTGGATGGCAAAACGGATGGGACTGGCTTTGTATGGGATTATACTCTTGCTGAACTTAAGCAACTGGATGCAGGTTCCTGGTTTTCAGGCGACTTCGCTGGCGAACGGATTCCGACACTTGAGGAAGTATTGGCTTTTGCTCATAATCAAATTTTCCTCAGCATCGAATTAAAACAGCTTGAATCCAATCAGGATCCGTTGGCTCGCAAAGTCGTTCAGTTGGTTCAAACCTATCAAATGGAACATCAGGTTCAAATCATGTCGTTTAATCATCGGTTGCTGACCGAAGTTCGCCGTGACAACCGAACCATCATGACGAGTGTAATTTGCGGCTGTCGATTAGCTGATCCGATCCATTATCTAAAATCATTGGATGCCCAAATTTTAAACTCTCCGTGGTACTATTTATCACCGGAACTGATAGCAACGCTGCATGATGAAGGTTTCTATGTATGCGGAAGCATGACAGATGATATTTCCATTATGCAGCTTTTGTATGAGTGGAGAGTAGATTTGATGGATACAAACATTCCTGATGAAATGCGGAAAAAGAGACAAAAGTTAATGAAGCTACCACAAAAATGAGTTATTATTGTGCACATAAATGTTAGTTTTCTCTATTTTTATGGGGCTACTTTTATAATAGAATATTCTGAGCAGGAGTACGTCTACGCACGTGGCAAGTTCCAATGAAAACGCTTGGGGAGTGAACAGTGTGAGTGATCGAAATGCTCAGGATTCCAATTTAAGGCTGTGGTATAGCAGTCCTGCATCGAAATGGACAGATGCGCTTCCGAT
>JAQBPP010000136.1 GCA_028287455.1 Bacilli bacterium
AAATCATTAGAAAATGATGTATATGCCTTGCTCCCTCAGTTGCAGGCAAAGTCAGTCGCAAAGGATCCACATTTTTTCCCTAACTTAGTATTTAGAAAAACCGGCGGTCTCTTCGGGAAGAAGAGGGCCGGTTTTACACTTGCAAAGGATGAAAGAAGATTATTTCTGTCTGATCGGCCCGCTGTACTCTAAACGAGGGCGGAAAATCCGGTTGTTTTTCCACTGCTCCAGCACGTGCGCAGACCAGCCGGCCACACGGGAAACAACGAAAATCGGTGTATACATTTCAATCGGCAGGCCCATTAAATAATAGAGCGACGCGGAATAGAAATCTACGTTGCAGTATAACCCTTTTTTCTCACGAATATATTCTTCCATCAGCTTAGACATATCGAACCATTTACGTTCGCCAAGTTTGTCGCCGAGATGTTCAGACAACTCTTTCAGAATAAGTGCGCGAGGATCATAAGTTTTGTAAACGCGGTGTCCGAAGCCCATGATTTTTTCTTTGCGAGCTAATTTTCCGTCTACATACGGAATTACATTGTCAATTGAGCCGACTTCCAGCAGCGACTGCATGACTGCTTCGTTAGCGCCGCCATGAAGCGGTCCTTTGAGCGTTCCTACACCAGTTACAATCGTAGAGTAGAAATCAGACAGTGTAGAAGCGGTGACACGTGCCGAGAAAGTGGAAGCATTGCACTCATGGTCGGCGTGGAGGATCAGTGCAACGTCCATCAGTTTCGTGTGCTCAGCAGTTGGCGCCTGACCTGTCATCATATATAAGAAATTGCCTGCATGGGACAGCTCGGAGCGAGGGGCTACCGGCTGCAATCCTTGCCGCGTACGGGATATGGCTGCGACTATTGTGGCTGTAACTGCAATGGCTTGCAATACTTTGCGCTCGAGGTCCGCATCGTCCTTGAGCACTTGTTCCTGAGTTGTGCCGAAAAAGGACAGTGCACTACGAACTGCATCCATTGGATTCGCGTTGTTCGGGATTAATCGAATCACATCTAAAACTACTTGCGGAACTTCGCGCAGCGAGCTGAACATTCGGTTAAACTGCGCTGCCTGATCTGCGTTTGGAAGTTCGCCGTGCAACAACAAGTAGATGGTGTTTTCGAAGTTTTCATGCGTGGTCAGATGGGCAATATCGTAGCCTTGGTAAAGCAGACGTCCCTCTATACCGTCCAGAAAGCAGATATCACTGTATCCAATAACTACATCTTCCAATCCTAATTTAATATCAGCCAAGTTTGACATCTCCTTCATACGACCTTATAGCCCTAGTTTACACGATTCTAGTGATAATTTGTAATAGATTTTCCAACTGAGTTGATATCAAACCTGTATCACTGCTGCTTTGTCCTTTAGTTTGTATAAATTGGTGATTTTTATGAATGAAAAGTGCTATACTTAAGTTGTATTGGAGGGATTACAAATCCATGACTGCACGGAAACTGGTACTCACGCTGCTCTTGGCTGTCGTTGCCGTTTGTTTCACCGGTTGCGGCGGGACGACTACCGCTTCTAATGGGCACCACATGTCAGGCGAAGGCCAGACGATGATGGGCACGATGTAAGACGCGTATTCTCGGTGTAACTAAAATTACTGAAACTTTGATCACAGTTGACATATCCTGTTATTAGATGAACGAATGGGGGGTCGGCTATTATGAATAAGGTTAAAGTTAAAGTAAGCGTTGAATACTGCACTATGTGAAACTTTCTCCCTAAAGCCGTCAGTGTGACGGATGAAGTGATGACTAAATACTTCCCCTACATCGAGGAATGGAAGCTAATCCCTTCCAAAGGCGGATTGTTCGAAGTGAAGGTGGACGACCAACTGGTCTTCTCCAAAAAGGAACTGGATCGTTTTCCACGATCTGGCGAAATTGCAGAAATCTTTAGCAACAGGTTTGATGGTTAATAATTTTATGCGGTTTATTGCGGCTCCGGGGCAGGGGCCGCTTTTTGCTTGCAGCCTGAAAGACGATGGTGCACACACTTTTCACACCTAAACCTCGCATCTTTTGTTAAAATAGTAGGGTGAGAGTAGGAGGGTGTTTGATGCAGGAAAATCAGAATCCGTTTCAGGGAAGATTGAATTTATTATTTACGATCATTTTTGTACTGCTCGCCATCCTGATCTTGCGTTTATCTTTTGTGCAAATTGTGCAAGGGGAGCAATACCGCACCCAATCTTCCACCTATAAAACAGTTACGATCGTGACGCCCGCCGCACGCGGATTAATCTATGACCGGGATCATAACCTGATGGTGGATAACCAACCGTCTTATGAAGTGCAGTTTAACGCGCTGAACGATAATTCTCAGAATACCAAGGCGATCGCCACAAAACTTGCTCCTTATCTGAAGCAGACGGATGAAACGCAAGAACAGACGATTAAGCGGCTCGTGACCATCATGAACGGAACGAGCTCATCTCCTGGCACTTTAGCATCCAATTTAAATAACCAGACTGATGCTGACAAAAAAATCATTTCCTTTGTTTCCGAACATGGGGATGAGCTGCCTGGGGTCAGCATTCAGGTCATCCCCCAAAGACACTATATTGACGGAACGATTGCCAGCCATGTAATAGGCCACTTGGTGAGGATCCCCAGCGATCAAGCCCAAGCGTATAAGAATAACGGGTATCAGCCCAACGCCATGATTGGCGGATATGGGCTTGAACAACAATATGAATCTGATCTGCGCGGCACAGATGGCAAACAGGTCGTACAAGTGAATAACAATTATGTGCCGGTTGCAACGTATCAGACAACACCGCCAGTACGTGGACATGATTTGGTCTTGAATCTCGATGCTCCTTTGCAAAAAGTGGTCAATCAAGCGCTCGCCGAACGAGTCAATGCTCTGAGCAAAACAGGCACCACAAACGCTGCGGCAGTTGCCATTGATCCGAATACTGGCGAAGTGCTTGCCATGGGCAGCTACCCGGAATTTGATCCGAATGAATGGGTCAACGGGATATCAGACGCCAACTATCAAAAGTACCTGTCAGTGGCTGACGGGCTGCAATTAAACCATGCCCTTCAAACGGCCTATCCGCCCGGCTCAACAGTTAAACCGGTTACTGTTATGACTGGTCTGCATGAACATGCGATTACACCAACTGATGTCATTTATGATCCCGGGTATCTGATGTATGGTCCAAATCCACATGACCGCTTGAATAACTGGTGGACTTCAGGCGATGGTCCCATCAATGCCGTTAAAGCACTGGCTCGCTCCAACAACACCTACATGGGCTCTGTATTTCTGCGGCTGGGCGGCTGGTTTAATTACACCAATTTCAACGATTGGGCATACAATCAAGTGCCTAAAACATTAGATTTAATCCACAATTACCATCAACAAATGGGACTTGGAGTATCGACGGGAATTGATTTGCCTGAAGAGATTGCTGGGAAATGGTATCAGGATCCTAATGCTCCGGCATACGATTTGGCTGCTACTGGCATTGGACAAACCATGACCTACACCGCTACTCAGCTCGCGCAATACACCGGGATGCTCGCAAACGGCGGAACGCGATATGAACTGCATGTGGTTCACCAGATCGATCAGTCGACCACAGACCCCGCAACGGGACAATCAACAGAAAATGTGGTTAAAACGGTCGAGCCGAAAGCATTAGGCAAAATGCCGTTCACTGCAGATGAATTAAATGTCGTGTTGCAAGGGATGCGGGATGTAGTCCAACAGCCTTATGGAACAGCGTATCCTTCCTTTGTAGGGGCTCCGTATGTGAATGATCTGCGCGCTAAAACGGGTACGTCGGAGAATGCAAACGATATTGATGAAAACTCGGTTTTTATCGGATTTATGCCGGCAGACAAACCGACAATAGCGGTCGCGATTATTATCCCGAATGTACCGAATGATGCGCACTCGTACCAACTGGTGGGACCAGTAGCAAGAACGATAATGGATGAGTGGTACAAAGAGACTCAAAGCAAGGCTCAAACCGGGCAGACCGCAAAATAAATGCTGCGGGAACTCACCGCCTAAGCCCTTTTGGAAAATGGTTTTTCAATACCCCTGCAGTGTTTTTGGCCCATCCGATTGACAACCCTTGATACAAGATCAACACCCAACCGGGCGGGCCAACAAATTGCAGCGTTTCCCCATGCAGATAGCGGGTGATCATTTGGTCATCCGCTTCAAATGTTTGGCGGGCGTCTCCCGCGTCAAGCGCCGCAGCCAGGCTGTGGCTGGGCTCAAACCGATTTCGCTTCAGCTCGCCCAGCCAAAATCCTGGTCGCATCAGATGAAGTTTGCGAACATCAGCAGGCAGATTGTGAAACGCTAGATAGATGTGATCACCGCGTTGCATCAAAGAGCGCTGATTTCGCTTTTGCCATTCGTCAGACAAGAAGCCGCCAGATTCGATTTGTAATTGATCATCCATCCATTGTTTTACATGTGGCAGAGCAGTTGGTTTCTGCGCGCGCTTTTCTCGTTTTTGCTGGATTCTTACCTCGCGCGTGGTTGACTCAGTTTTGGTTAACAGGGCCAGGTAGTGCCCTTCCCCCTTCTGCAGGTGCGGCCAAATTCTGACCGTTTGGTTGAGGCTAGGCTCTTTTCTTGCGGCCCAGTCAGCTCTGCCGGCAGATAAAGCGGGATGACCGCCAGGCAGCAGCTGAAATTCAGGATGGAGCCCCAGAAACGCACTAATTACTTGTTCATTTTCCTCTGGAGAAAAGGTACAGGTTGAATAGACGAATGTGCCGCCTGGCCGCAGCATGTTGGCTGCCTCAGTCAGAATCTTCTGCTGCCGCTGCCTGCAGTGTTCAACCTGCGACTGTGACCACTCCGAAATGGCGCCAGGTTCTTTGCGAAACATGCCTTCGCCTGAACAGGGCGCGTCCACCAGAACATGATCAAACCACTCGGAAAAGACAGCTGATAATTCATGCGGTTCATTCTGGGTAACCAATGCGTTCTTTACGCCTAGCCGTTCCAAATTCTCAACGAGGACAGCGCAACGTTTCGCGTAAGGCTCATTAGCCACCAGAATGCCTTCACTTGCCAGAAATGCTGCCAGGTGAGTCGTTTTGCCGCCGGGAGCTGCGCAGAGATCAAGCACTTTGGTCCCAGGCTTTGGCCGCAGCAGCTCTGCGGCGTACATGGCGCTTGGTTCCTGGATATAATAGGCGCCTGCCTGATGCAGCGCAGATTTGCCAGGTGAAGCCTGTTCATTATAATAAAAGCCGCTTTTACACCAAGGTACAGGCCTCAATTGCAACTGTGGGATCAAATTCTCTCTGACAAAGCGGTCAGTGGTTTTTAACAGATTCACTCTCAGCCCTTTGGTCGGAGGCATTTCATATGCCATGACAAAGTCGTCAAATTCCGCGCCGAGCAAGCGATTCATTTTATTCAAGAACTCAGTTGGCAACTGCTCAGCGAATTTTGATACAAACACTTGTTTTTTCATCTCCAATCTCTCGTACGACTATGATATCATTATCCCAAAGCAATCATCAAAACGATAACGGAAGGCGCGATTGATTTGTTGTCTGAAGGCAATTGTCGGATTGGTGTCGATTTGGTGCTGATCTCACGTATCGCTTCGTTAATGAACAAAGAGGCGTGGTTAAAGCGTGTCTTCACAGTGCAGGAACTGGGTTTGATGGACAACAAGGCCGTACGGCGTCAGGCGGAGTTTTTGGCCGGCCGGTTTGCAGTCAAAGAAGCGTTTGCCAAAGCGGTCGGCACGGGCATTGGCGCTCGGTTGGGTCTACAAGATGTACAGACGCTTTATCAGGAAACAGGTGCTCCTGTAATTCATGTTTCCAATCGGCTGCAGGATACACTGTCCCAGGAGTTGAATCTCCATCAGTGGGAAGTGTCGATCTCTCATAGTCCGGGGGAACGCGGGAGTATGGGGTATGCAGTGGCCATGGTTCTGCTCAGGTGAACTTCAGAGACAAACAAATAAGGAGCTCCATTAGTCTGGAACCCCTTTGAACAAATCGTCAGGAAACCTTGCGTTTATTCTGGTTTAAATCACGCCTGTGGATTTCTTCTTCCAGAAGTTGAATAAAGAGTGGATCGAGTTTGTTGTCCACTGCAGAAAAGTAAGCTTCCAGAAGAAACTCGTCGCTGATTGACTGCATCTTGTTCCACCTCTTGGTAGAACTATAACATGATGAAAATAGGGGAACAACCGTTCCTGTTATCCACAGAATCTGTTGATAACCTGTGGAAAAACTGTTAACTAAATGTGGAGAACCATAAATAATCCAGCTACAATCCTGTGGATGTTGTTGATAAATTTATCCACAAAAGTACATTTCTGTCGACTGCTGTCGGAAAAAGTTTTTCAGAATGTGGCCTAAGGAGGGGGGTTATGCGCTTGAAACCGTTAGTGACTTTTTTGGATGAACGTTTTATTCGTTTGCTTAATATGTGGGGCCAAGCGTCTGGCTGGAGATTTGTGATCCCCAAAATCACCCGACTCGGCGGGGCTACATTTACGACCGCTGTCGTGCTGTCATCGATCTGGTTTGGCAATGAGGAGTTAAAACGAGCCGGTTACAATGCGGCGTTGGGCCTGGCAGGCAGCACGTTTATTTCCCAACTGCTGAAGAAGTGGACGAAACGGTTTCGTCCCTATCAAAGGAGTTCAGAAATTACGGTGATTGGCAAACCGCTTATTGATCCCTCGTTTCCATCAGGGCATACAACTGCAATCTTCTCGATTGTCACGGCATTTTCATTCTTTTTTCCTGCATTTAGCGTACTGCTGTTTGCCATTGCCTTCTTGGTTGGATTGTCGAGAGTTTGTTTAGGCCTTCATTATCCAACGGATGTGATTGCCGGTATGACGCTTGGTATCCTGGCTTCAGTTGGTTCCCACGCAGCGCTCAACATTTTATAACAGATGCATATACTAGCAGCAAAAAAAGGGTGTATCACACGTAGTCACTTTGGCCGAAAACCAAAGTAGCGACGTTCTGATACACCTTTTCTTGTCAGGTGCAGATTAAAGAACACTTTTAGCCCCTTCCGAGATTTCGGACAGCGCATAACCTGCTTCGTTTTCATGGATTGAAATGACTGCCAGGTCACCAATTGCGCAAATACCAATCAAGCGGTCATTTTCCACAATCGGCAGACGGCGAATCTTTTGCCGAGCCATTAAATCAGCAGCTTCATTTGCAGACATATCCGGACTGCCAGTGATGACGTCTGACGTCATAGCATCCTGACACACCGCATTGTTCACATCTCTTTCGTTAGCGATAATGTTTAAGACAATGTCACGGTCTGTTAAGCAACCGACAACCTTGTCTCCTTCACAAATGGGGATCATACCAACGTCCTCGGCTTGCATCAATTTCGCTGCTTTCGTAATTGAATCGCGAGGATGGCAAGTCTCCACACGTTGAGTCATCAGTTCGCGTAATTTCATTGCAAAACCTCCTCTACAGTTTTGAAAGTCGCAAGGCTTGCACGCGCGCCTATGTACTAGCATATCCGGAGATGGGACAAGCAATTCCGATCTACTCGGTGGGAACTGCTGGACGGGTTTTCAGCGCTGCAAAAATGGCCCAGGTAGACAGACCTAAACACAGCAGCGCTTCGAAAGGCTGCAGCCGGTAACCAAGCAGCGCGGGCAGGGTGAAACTTAGGATTGCAAGTACTAGATAAACGACACCGATAATCCAGGTCCACTTATGCAGCCAGGCTTCTTTAACAGATGCCAAAGAGATCAGAGCGAGCACAGCAAAAATCAGCCAACTTCTTTGCTCAAGCTGTATCAGTCCGCTAAGCAGGTTCTGTTGAAATAATCCTATCGTCATTAAAGTCAACAACAACCAACCGTTGACGCGTTGGAAATTTTGCATGGTTCTCCCCTACTTTGCAAGTTGTCCATTTTGGCAGTTACTAGATAGTATGCATGGGTTCTACTCGTATGAATGATTTCATTAGAGGGAGTCTATTAAACAGGGGGTGGTCAGATGGCGGAAAAAGAATTGCGCGAAGTGGACATTCCTTGGCAGCATACAGCCCTTGAAAATTGGAGTGAACAAGTGGATCCGTTTATCATGTCGGGGGATCAGTATGAAAATGCGCATGATCCGGGTTATGAAAGAACAGAAACGCAAGAACTTCTCTCGGGCAACAAAACAGGCACGTTCCCGCCCTTTATGCATCCTACGCACGATGTCACTTATGATGTCGAGTAACATGCGCGGGCTTTACGTGTGAACACAGACAGGCCCGGGACTGTTCCCTGGCCTGTCTGCTGCTTACATATTGTTTGTGAAGATGCTGGGATCCAGGAGCAATAAAATCGCTTGTGCCAAAGATAATCCTTGTGCCAATGCACGCTTGATTGAGGTGTTTACATCGGACTGCACCCCCAATTGAATAGCGTTCACCAGCTCCGGTTTCATTGATGTGACTTCCCGTTCGATCGTGAGCAGATCTTCCTGCAGCTTATGGACTCGTTCCAGCAGGTGATTTGGATCTGATAAGTGTTCACGCGCCTCATCTAAACGTGCCTTAATTTCTTCCAATGAAAACTTCTTGGCTTTCATTTCATGTATATAAGCAAGACGCTCCAAACACTCCTGGTTGTAAATCCGGTAGTTTCCTTCTGAACGATCTTCGGCCATCAAGAGACCGATGCGGGTATAGAAATCAATCGTCCGCCTGCTGACGCCGGTGATGCGTGACAGCTCACCAATCCGATACTGTTTCTCCTCGTCCTGCATTCGATTCACCTCATTCATGCAACCTTTGTTCTCTATTGTAAGGTACAGTAATTTGTACAGTCAAACGTTCTTGTTTTTGAATCCTATCCGAAAGCTGCGCTTAACGTTATAATAAACGAAACAGGAGTTTATCTGCGTACTAAACTGAAAGGAATTGGAGTAACGCCCAATTGACATTGATGTGGAAATGAAAAAATCGCTTGGATCTAAACAATATTTTGCTGGTCTGGTGCAATTGGTGGAACAACAGTTAAGCAGTGTGGATGAGCGTGCGGGCGTCCTGCTTGAACTGGAAAACGTGGGAGATGTTCCCTGTTTGGTGTGCAGCTGGCAAAGAGAAGAATATTCTGAAGAGGTCATTCACAAGCTGGCGGCAGTCGTCTGTGATTTGCTGCACGACGTGACGGCGGTGGAAGACCACGTTGAATCCCGACTGCTGGATGATTTGGAACAATACATCCAGAAGCAGCCGCATTTATTTGTGGACGGTTGGATTAAATTTCGATTTCGAATCAGCTGATTCATCTTGACTTTTGTAGTGCCCGCTTCTATAATTTTTGTTAAACTTACAGACAGTTGATATTCCAAATGTAATGATAAGGACACGTCCTGAAGACCAACATTTCTCCAGAGAGAGCGTACCTAGGCTGCAAGTGCGCTCAGAAATGACTTTGGACACCCCCTTTGAACAGATATCTGAACGCGGCAGCACCCTGCTGTCGTTAGTAAGAGATTCCGGCGCGTCCGTTAACTCGTATCAGAGAGACCTAGGTTAGTCGAGGTCTGAATTTGGGTGGAACCACGTGACATGCGCACGTCCCTTAACCGGGACGGCTCGCGCATGTTTTGCTTTTTCCCGGCCGTCCCGCTGCTTTTGAAAGTCAAGCTTAGGAGGCCATACAGATGTCAATGACAGTGGATCAACAGATCAAAGTTACGTTAAAAGACGGATCCGTACGGGAATTTGCAGCAGGAACAACCGTCGGAGAAGTGGCAGCAGCGCTGTCCAATCGTCTGCGCAAAGAGGCTGTAGCAGGTACAATTAATGGTCAGACGGTCGAACTATGGCGTCCTATTTTGACTGACGCCAACGTGGAAATTTTCACACTGGATGATCCAGTTGGACTCGACACAATGCGGCATTCGTGTGCGCATGTAATGGCGCAAGCAGTAGCGCGGTTATGGCCAGACACCAAGTTTGCGATAGGACCAGTGATTGAAAATGGATTCTATTATGACTTCGCCGATCATGATTTTGCGCCAGAGGATTTGCCATTAATTGAGCAGGAAATGCAGAAGATTATCAAAGAGGATTAACCAATTGTGCGAGAAGTGATGTCGCAGGGTCAGGCACTGGAGCTGTTTGAACAGCG
>JAQBPP010000175.1 GCA_028287455.1 Bacilli bacterium
AAGATAAGACTTCCCACTAGGCAACTAGGTAAGATCCCCTGAAGACGACAGGGTAGATAGGCAGGGTGTGGAAACGCCGTGAGGCGTGGAGCTGACCTGTACTAATCGATCGAGGGCGTAACCAGAACAGAAGTCAGTGATCAGAGTTTAGAAGCCAGACTACAATCTGGCGACTAATGATGAAAACTGACATCTAACGGTGAATACCCCAACAATAATTACACCTTTATCGCAAATCGAGATGTGAAAGAATAAAAAGGAATAAAATGTGGTTTTGGTTATTATTATGGTTTGACCAGGGCAATAAGATTTTATAAAATAATAGTAGAATAAGCGGTCATGGCGGAATTGGCAGACGCGCAAGATTCAGGTTCTTGTGGGGGCAACCCCGTGGAGGTTCAAGTCCTCTTGACCGCACCATAGCGAAACCGTCCAAACCCTTCAGAGCAATCTGAAGGGTTTTTTTGTACTTAGTATGATGGAGTCCACCTGTTGCAGCATTTCGTTCATACACCGAGAGCTTCCTTACTCTTCAACTGTGATCGAAGCTGGTTAATCTCAATCTGCAGCAGCGTGACGACCCTCGTTTGCTCGCTGATCCGTTTATATGCAGAATCAAGTTCATTCACAAGCTCCACGGCTTCTGTGCTATCAATGGAGCTGCCTTCATAGGCCTTGTCAAATAGTTCATCGAACCGTTTGTTTGTCATGTTTTGATCTCCATTCTGTCCACTAATAGACGATTAGTTGTGCCATCTGCTGATATTTATGCTAGACCTCTCAAAAATTGTCATATTTCCGGATCGTTTCGAATGAATGTTCCGGTGGACAAAGGTAGAGACTAGGTATTAAAGCTGAGGTGGTGCAATTCAGTGACGAGCAATATTGAACAAATCGTTCACATAGCAGCAGAGGAAGTACGAGTCCACCGAACCCCAGAACATGAAGTCACTCCTCTTTTCTTAAACCGCTGGTCACCTCGTGCGTACACCAATCGGCAGGTATCCGATCAGGATTTATCTACGGTACTGGAAGCAGCGCATTGGGCACCTTCATCATTTAATGATCAGCCGTGGAGATTTTTTGTGGCAACAACAGAGCCGGAACTTAAATTGTTCCATGAATTTCTGAGCTCCTTTAACCAGCAATGGGCTGTACATGCTCCGGTACTCATGCTGCTTGCTTCCGATCGGCTCAGGCCCAATGGTGACCCCAACAGTGCGCATGCTTTTGACGCCGGAGCGGCTTGGGCGAATTTGGCGCTGCAAGCAACTTTGCTAGAGATGTCCGCACACGCGATGGGTGGATTCGATCGCGATAAAGCACGTAGTTTATTGAATATACCGGAACAGTTCGACCTGCATGTGGTGATCTCTCTTGGTTACCGGGGTGACAAAGATTCGCTCGAACCGGGCATGAGGGAAAGCGAGTTTCCCAGCCCGCGTCGACCAATGAGGGAAGTGATCTATCAGGGTAAGTATTAAGTAAGGAGCCATTTCGCATTTTGGAAATGGCTTTTATTATTCTAAATGATGTCATATTTATACCCGGAAGTTTATGTTATGGTTAACATAAGGTGGTGAATCTCTGTGAATGTTGCAGCACCTAGTTTAACTATTGCATTTGCTGCCGGGTTGTTATCGTTTGTATCACCCTGTTGTTTGCCCTTGTATCCTTCTTATATTTCATATATTACCGGAGTTTCTTTTGATCAAATTAAGTCAGCCGAACATCGCGGTGTTCGCAGTCGTGCGGTGATTCACTCGCTGTTTTTTATCATTGGATTTTCGATTATCTTCGTAGCGCTAGGTTTATCCGCGAGTTTAATCGGCCAGTTTTTTATCACTTATAAAACGATCGTCAGAGTGTTAGGCGGTGCGCTGATTATTGTGATGGGGCTTTTTTTGCTGGAATTGATTCAATGGGATTTTCTGTTCCGGGAAAAGAAGTGGCACCTGGCATCCAAACCCACTGGCTATTTGGGATCTATTCTGGTTGGGATCTCATTTGCAGCTGGCTGGACTCCATGTATCGGACCGATTCTGTCGGGCGTTTTGCTGTACGCGGCAAGCAATCCAGGCAGCGGGCTGCTGCTGATGACGTCCTATACGCTCGGTTTTGCAATACCATTTTTAATATTGGCTGTGACGTTGGGTTCGATTCGCTGGCTGCAGCGGTACTCAATGATCGTCAGCAAAATAGGCGGGGCAATCATGGTCGTCATGGGAGTTCTTCTAATGACAGACCAAATGACCCGCATTACTGCCTGGTTGATCCACTTAACTGGGGGATTTACCGGTTATTGATTGATTTGCTATTAAGAAACTTGGGGAGAGCATATGGAAATCGTTCGCAGAGTTGTGAGATATGCTGTATTGGCAGGCCTGGCTGCTTTATTGGTGTACATCATGTGGGGAATGTATTTCAAACCGGCGCCTGTGAAAGTAGGCGGACAAGCACCTGATTTTTCCAAAGTAGATTTGGCAGGTCAATCGTTCTCCATGTCTCAAAATAAGGGCAAAGTGGTCGTATTGAACTTTTTTGCCACCTGGTGTGATCCGTGCGTGCAGGAAACGCCTGATTTGGTGCGTTTCAACCAGACGAAAGGAAGCAATGTGGAGTTTATCATGGTTGACCGGCTGGAGCAGCCCGACGTGGTCAAGCAATTCGTGAGCAAATACCAGTTAAACAACCGCGTGATTATCGATTCCAATGACAGCCTGTCCGGGCCTTACGGGCTGACTGGTCAGCCCGAGACGTTCATCATTGACTCACAGGGGATTGTGCGGGTTCACCAGAATGGTCCGCTTACGTATGACGAGCTGACGCAGCTTGTCGCACAGTACCAGTAAGCCTTCTGCATGAACTGCTGGCAGGAAATGCAATTGACTTCTGCTAGTATCCTTGCTACGTTAGTTATGCCTGCGGTCGTGGCGGAATCGGCAGACGCGCACGTTTGAGGGGCGTGTGGGGTATCCCGTGCGGGTTCAAGTCCCGCCGACCGCACCAAACACTTGATCTGAAAGGGTTTTTGGCTTTTTGGCCAAAGCCCTTTTTTCGTTGAAAACGGTCCGGACGTGCACGTGACGTGTGTGCTCACACTAATTTTGACGTGCGCGGCTGAAGTGGTCAGTCACGACGCACGTCTTAAAAAAGGAGACGTGCGTGGTGCCAAGAAAACGCAGAAACAATGAGTTAAATGTGCAAACGGATTGGACGAATGAAGTGCAGGGAGTGGTAAGTTTAGCAGAAGCGAAAGAACTATTTTTAAAAGAGATTCGTGGACTCGCAGCACAACCCAACGTTGGCATGTCCAAACGGCATGTTCAGGATGTCATCCATAATTATGGAGAAATGGCCACATTAAGGGTGTAAGAGTTTCTCCTCATACTTTCCGGCATACCATGGCCAAGTTTTATATCTTGCAAGGTGGAGATATTTTTAGCCTCCAGCGGATCTTAGGGCATAGCAGCATGGAAACGGTAAAAATTTATGTGGAAATGTTTTCTTCTGACGTAATGAGTCAACATCGAAAATTCAGCTTTGTTGAGAATAGAATTTAATCTCCCTAAAACCTTCTATAAACACCGTTCGGTTTTTTAACCAAAAAACTTCTATCGCCTTTCGGTAAGTTATCCATCGAGGGATACGGTGGATTCATAAAGAATATGAAAACACCGAAAATGTTACCTATTTTTCCAAACGATAACCAGGTTCAAAATGTACTCAGAGAAGCTATGCAAAAAGCATTCCTGGGCCAAGCGATACCAAAGGAAGCACTTGACAGTGCTGCATACAACTCAAGATCATTCTAAATGCTAAGTAAAATTGAGACATGTTCAGATTGGGCTCTCTTCTGCTCCCAGAGCTCAATTATAATAGGCCTCCCTGTGTATCGGAAACAGGCTAAGGAGGGTATAATTGCAAAGCTCATTAAGGCATAAATATTTGGGTTATATATTTATAGCCCCGGCGTTACTTACACGCCAAAAACACAATGTCCGCACGGGGACGTGTTCAATCCTGAAGATTGTGCAAACCTGGGAAAGCTTTTCTCGAAGCCGGCACGCTGTGAGGGAGATCAATAAGTAATCCGGGAAAAACAAGCCATTTAACTGAATCAAGTCGTAGTTATGTATAACAATAAAAAGATTTGTTTCTAATCTTTACTTATGTATAATAAAGGTTACACTAATGCGCATGTAAAAGAGATTCGGATAGATCGGGAGGTTGATTATTGACCTCCCGATCTATCTGAAATAACCTCTTAGGTGAGGTGTGTTGATTGGAAGAAGGCATAAAATCAGTTGAACGCGCATTCCAAATATTAGAATCTGTGTCACTGGCTAAAAATGGCATAGGAGTTACAGAACTTGCGAACGAGTTAAAGATGTATAAGAGTACCATTCATCGAGTTCTGACTACGTTGGTTCAAAGTGGGTATGTAGAACAGGATACAGATACAGGTAGATATAAGCTAGGCTATAAATTAGTGGAAGTTTCTTCACGGTTGCTGAATAATTTAGATGTACGCCGTGAAGCGCTGCCCTATTTACAAGAGCTGGCCGAATACACCAATGAAGTAGTACATTTAGTCGTAATGGATCAAGGACAAGCTGTATATATTGAAAAAGTCGAAGGATCCGAAACCATCCGCATGCATAGTCGGGTGGGAACAAGGGCACCGGTTCACTGCACCGGAGTTGGAAAGGCGATCATTGCCAATTTGCCGTTTAAACAAGTAAGAGAAATAATTAAGACCCATGGTCTGGCTCGCCACACTCCGAATACGTATATCACGGAAGAATCTTTGTTGGAGGAACTGCAGCGCGTTCGTGAGCAAGGTTACGCGCTTGACCTCGAAGAAAACGAGGTCGGTATCACCTGCGTAGCTGCTCCGATATGGGACCATAAGGGAAACGTGGTGGCATCGATTTCGGTTTCTGGTCCGACAATGCGAATGCAGCCCGAGAGGCTTAGGGATTTAACGAAGCTGGTCAAAAAAATTGGTCTAAAAGTATCTGCGAGACTTGGTTTTCAAGATAAAAGCCGTTGGGACTGAATCCCCGCGGCTTTTGCCTTTGCTGATAAGCATCAATCAAAGGTTTTCTAAAAAACCAATGATCGAGGTAAGTTCTTATGCTTTCATTGCTGCTGTCCTATCTTTAAATTCAATGCGGCGACGGTGCAGGATTGGCTCAGTGTAACCATTTGGTTGATCATAGCCTTTTAACACAAGCTCACAGGCTGCTTGGAATGCCACCGAGTTGTGAAAGTCCTCAGCCATCGGACGATATGCAGGATCGCCAGCGTTTTGCTTATCTACCACACGAGCCATCCGTTTCATGGTCGCTACGATTTGTTCTTCCGTAAAAATTCCATGGTGTAACCAGTTTGCGATGTGTTGACTGGAAATACGTAGAGTTGCACGGTCTTCCATCAAATTGATATTGTTGATGTCTGGTACTTTGGAGCAGCCGATTCCCTGCTCTACCCAGCGAACCACATATCCCAGAATTCCTTGCGCGTTATTATCCAATTCCTGTTGAATTTCTTCAGGGCTCAATTGTTGAGTATTAACCACAGGAATGTCCAGAATATCATCAAGGAAATCCTTGGTGGTTTGAGCCAATTTTTTCTGAACTTCATTTACATCTATTTGGTGATAATGAAGCGCGTGTAAGGTAGCAGCAGTAGGTGAAGGTACCCATGCGGTGGTGGCTCCCGCCTGCAGATGACCAATTTTTTGTTTCAGCATTTCGTTCATCAAGTCTGGCATGGCCCACATACCTTTGCCAATTTGAGCGCGTCCATAGAAGCCCGCTGCAAGGCCTGTGATCACATTCGACTGTTCATAGCTTTGCAGCCATTTGGATGACTTCATATTATTCTTACGGATCATAGGTCCTGCTTCCATAGAAGTATGGATTTCGTCCCCAGTCCTGTCCAAGAAACCTGTGTTGATAAATACGATTCGATCTTTTACTTGAAGGATGCAGGCTTTCAAGTTTAATGAAGTGCGGCGTTCCTCATCCATGACACCAATTTTAATAGTGTTGCGTTTTAAGCCAAGTAGATCTTCAACCCGATCAAATATTTCATTTGCAAAAGCAACTTCTTCAGATCCATGCATCTTCGGCTTCACAATATATACCGAGCCTTTAGCAGAATTCTGATTTTTGCCATTACTTAATAGATCATGCTTAGCCACCAAACTGGTGACGACTGCATCCATAATTCCTTCTGGTATTTCCTGACCATTCTTATCCAAAATCGCGTTAATCGTCATCAAATGTCCTACGTTACGAACCAATAACAGTGAGCGACCGCGCAATATTAACTTTTCTCCAGTCCGAGAAGTGTAAATGCGATCCGGATTAAGAGTACGTGTTATGGTTTTGTTTCTCTTTACGAAGGTGGCGGACAAGTTCCCTTTCATCAGACCTAACCAGTTTCTATATACCAAAACCTTATCCTCAGCATCTACTGCAGCTACAGAGTCCTCACAGTCCATGATGGTGGTCACTGCCGATTCCATCATGATATCTTTAATGCCAGCCGAGTCTATTTTACCGATAGGATGATTGTGATCAATCTGGATTTCAAAATGCAAACCGTTATTTTTAAGCAATACTGCGGAAGGGCTTTCAGGTTGTCCCTGATATCCGACAAACTTTGAATCATCATAAAGTCCAACGATTTTTCCATTTCTAAGTGAAACAGACAATTGACCGTTTACAATCGAATAGTTGACAACATCTTGATGCGTGGATTCAGTTAGTGGGGAGGTCTGATCCAGAAAGTGCTTCGCATAATCGATTACTTTCTTGCCGCGAACTGGATTGTATGCCCCATCACGTTCAGCCCCGCCTTCTTCACTGATAGCATCAGTTCCGTAGAGGGCATCGTAAAGGCTTCCCCAACGAGCGTTGGCAGCGTTTATCGCATAACGGGCATTGTTGACTGGCACAACTAATTGGGGGCCCGGTTGTAAAGTAATCTCCTCGTCTACCCCTTGAGTGGTGATTTGAAAATCTTCTATCTCTGACTCCAGATAGCCAATTTCTTGCAATAACGTTTTATAGACCTGAAAATCAAAACTAACTTTCTTTTCTTTATGCCAATTATTGATTGTCTTTTGGATTTCATCCCGTTTGGCTAATAATTCCTTGTTTTTAGGGGCGAAGTCGTGTATCAAGGAATCTAAGCCAGACCAAAACTGATCACTGCACACACCTGTTCCCGGCATGGCTTCTGAATTGATAAAATCATAAAGAACGGGAGCAACTAGGAGATTGCCAACTTTCACATAGTCGTTCATAGAATCTCTCCTCTTTAAAAATTTGTTATGCCAATGCCCAAATGAGATTTGGATCCTTAAAGCAATACACGATGTTTGGATGTCATCTCCCGAACGATGTTCCGTATTACGGAACATCGTTCCATCAATTTCAATTATAACATCTCGCAACTTTGATGTTAACAACAGAGACCCTAAATTATTCTATTTGCATAATTTTATGTAGTAAAATCATATGGTATATTGAAATTAATTTTATTTTTAAGATTATATCGGAACGATGTTCTATAATGCGGAACAAGAACTGATGTAACATGCGCGGATAGTGTCAAGAACAAATCATCTGTGTACTTGAATCACGCGAGGAGGAATACAATGTCCATCAGCACCAGCGCCATCTTAAGAATCGAATTGGATAAAAATACAGCCTCGTTTGTCGACCTTGTTACATCGATTAGCCAGGCGGGCGGAGATATTGTCGCAATCGATGTTATACAGGAGGGAAAAGAAAAGACTGTGCGCGATATTACAGTCACGATTACGGATAACGATTACGAATTTCTTCTGGATAGTGTCAAGTCCATCCCTGGGATCAACCTGAAACATGTTTCGGACCGTACGTTCTTGGTACATTTGGGAGGGAAGCTGGAGATACGGCCGAAAACGCCTGTCAAAAACCGGGACGATTTATCGCGTATCTACACACCCGGTGTTGCCCGTGTTTGTAAGGCTATACACGAAGATCCAAATAAAGCCTATTCGCTTACGATCAAACGGAACACGATTGCCGTCGTATCAGATGGTACAGCCGTACTTGGGCTTGGAGATATTGGGCCAGAAGCGGCAATGCCTGTCATGGAGGGCAAAGCGGTATTGTTCAAGCAGCTTGCCGATGTCGATGCGTTTCCGATCTGCCTTGACACGAAGGATCCAAATGAAATTGTGCGGATCATCAAAGGAATTGCACCTTCATTCGGCGGGATTAATTTAGAAGACATCAGTTCGCCGCGCTGCTTTGAAATTGAACGCAGACTGCGGGAAGAACTGTCCATTCCCGTTTTTCATGACGATCAGCACGGAACAGCAGTCGTGATTTTAGCCGGTCTTCTTAATGCGTTAAAACTTGTTGGCAAATCGATCGACCGAATCCGTATCGTCGTCGTCGGGGTCGGAGCTGCAGGGGTGGCCTGCTGCAAAATGCTGCTAACCGCTGGTGTTAAGGAATTGCTCGCCGTCGATCTAGACGGCATTCTTTGTCCGGATGTCGAGTATTCAAACGAAGGGTGGAAATGGGTGGCATCTCATACAAATCCGAACAATCTGCAAGGCGGACTTTCGGAAGCCATCATGGGCGCAGATGTATTTATCGGACTCTCCCGTAAAGGGATAATGACAGTCGACCATCTATGCCAAATGGAGGTCGACCCGATCATTTTTGCCATGGCCAATCCGGAACCGGAAATCAGTCCTGAAGATGCCGCCCCTTATGTTCGGGTTATGGCGACCGGCAGGAGTGACTACCCGAATCAAATCAACAATGTACTCTGTTTTCCAGGGCTTTTCCGAGGTGTGCTGGATTGTCGAGCGGCTGAAATCAATGAGGAGATGAAGCTTGCTGCTGCGGAAGCAATCGCCTCCGCCGTCGAAGAGGACGAACTGAACGAACTGTATATTATCCCAAGCATTTTCAACGAAAAAGTGGTCCAACATGTGAGAGCTGCAGTGATTCGCACCGCTATTGAAACCGGTGTTGCCAAGCGCATTCCTCCTGAATATAAGTAAAATCCTCTATCCAAAATTTGATCATCGAAGGGGCGGTTTCCATGAAGTTTGCGCGTTTTTCTCTGCATTCTGAACAAGTCGTTCGCAGCGGTATCCTGCAAAACAATCAGCTGTATGAAATTAGTGGAGACATGATGAACGAGTGGGGCTATACGGGGCAAGTGTATGAGGAGAGGGAGGTTAAGCTTGCTGCTCCTCTTTGCCCGAATCAGATTATTGGCATCGGGCTGAATTATGTGCCTCCCGGTGAAACACCTGAATGGCAACAGACTATGCCGGTTTTTTTCTTTAAACCGGTTTCCAGCGTGATTGGTCCGAACGATGAAATCGTCCTGCCAAAGGATCTGACCGAGGCCAAGTTTGAAGCCGAAATCGCTGTTGTCATCGGCAAGGCAGCCTTTCAAGTTGAACCCGAAGATGCCCTGAACTACGTGTTTGGTTACACAGTTGGCAATGATTTGACCGCTCCCCACTATTTCCATCCGAATGGCCACTGGACATTGGGGAAAGTATCGCCCACCTTTACTCCGTTGGGACCTTTTATAGAGACAGAGCTTGCTCTTCATGAGGCTGTAGTCCGTTCGGGTCTGAATGAAAAGAGGAAGCAGGATAGCCCAACTTCTCTCATGATCGTTTCGATTCCCCATATCATCTCATATTTGTCCCAATTAATGCTGCTTCAACCAGGTGATGTCCTGTTGTCAGGAGCACCCGCAGGCGCTGATTTTCTTCGCAGGGGAGATACGATAGAATGCTCGGTCGAGGGGATTGGGAAGCTGCGCAATCGGGTTCGGAACTAGCCTACTGTCCTTGGGAGGTGCGGAATACAAATTCATTGGGGGTGAAGGATGTGGAACATGAGAATATCCATTCTTCCTTATCTAGTCTGATCGGGACAACCCATGTACAGACCCAGCACAATCAGTTATTGGTTTATCCAGCCACCGAAGAAGAAATTTCGCAGATCCTGCGGGCAGCCTCCGCCCATGGGTATGGAGTAGTACCGCAAGGAAACGGAAGTCAATCCCAGTTTGGAAAGGGATTTATCGAAAAGAAGATTCAATTATCCCTCAAACGCATGACTGGAATCGTGGAACATTCCATCCCTGATTTGACCGCTGCAGTTTTAGCAGGGACCCCTTTGCAAATGATGCAGCAGGTATTAAAACAGTCAGGTCAATGGCTTCCCATTGATCCAATGGTTTCGGCCGAAGCTACCATTGGCGGCATAGTGGCCGCAAATTCCAGCGGACCTAAGCGAATTTTATATGGTTCGCTGCGTGATTACGTGATTGGCATGCGAATTGTTTATCCCGACGGAAGTGTCGTCAAATCCGGGGGAAAAGTCGTAAAAAACGTTGCAGGTTATGATCTGTGCAAATTATTTATCGGATCCCGCGGCACTTTGGGGATCCTGACAGAAATTACGTTTAAACTGCGTCCTCTTCCCCACTATCAGGAACTAGTCCTGATACCACTCCAAACGTTGGATGAAGCAGCTAAACTGCAGCGCATAATCCTTGCTTCAGAATTTATTCCCAGTTCACTTGAACTTCTAACTCCCCAATTTTCAGTTGAGCTCGGGCAGCGTCCTTCTTATACACTGCTTGTCGGCTGTGACGAGGGAGAAGCAGCATGTATATATCATAGAGAGCGTTTAACAGAATTAGCCGGCGCAGACTTTAACCTGAAGAGGGGAGAAGGAGCGGATCAGTTTTGGCAGGAATACCGCTCTTATTTTAATAGCTCTTCACAAGACTTCCTGCTCGCAAAAGTATCAGTACTGCCGATGCAAGTGCTTCCCTTTTTGCAATTATTGCGAGAACTTTTTGATGGTTCATCCGTTTTAATGTCTTGTTCCGCAGGACTGGGAACAGGCATCATCCGACTTACTATTCAGGACGGACTGAATCAAGATGGGGTGGCGCCAAAACTAAAGATAGCGCGGGAATGGGCGGAGAAGCATCAAGGAGCATTGATTCTTGAAAAGGCGCCTTTTGTCATCCAAAAGCAGTTGTCCATCTGGGGGAGTGAACCATCCGCATTTCCTTTAATGAAAGCGATTAAACAGAAAATCGATCCGGATTACCTCTTGAATTCTGGAAGTTTTATAGGGGGGCTGTAAATTTGGAACCGATCCAAAATCCATTCCAGTGGGAGGATGCTCCCGACCCTGACAAATTCTCCAAATGTGTACATTGCGGGCTTTGCCTGCCTGCCTGTCCCACCTATCAGGAAACTGGGAACGAAGCACAGTCTCCACGCGGTCGGGTCTATCTGATTAAAGCTGCGACCGAAGGCAGATTATCTCTTACTGATTCTTTTGCTGATCCGATCTGGGATTGCCTGGATTGTCGGGCATGTGAAACAGCTTGCCCTGCACATGTTCAAGTTGGGGTATTAGTTGAGGAATCACGAGGGCAATTAACACAGGCCCATCCAGCAAGCGGATGGTCAGGATTTATTGGCAAAGTGTTTATGCGCGGTATCTTCCCTTACCCCAAGAGAATGAAAATGGTAGGCAAATTAACGCGATTTTATCAACAGTCTGGATTGCAAAAGGCTGCAAGGAGTTTAGGAATGTTGAAATTATTACCCAAGCATCTGCAAGAGATGGAAGCGGTATTGCCTTCAATACCTTCGCAAATTTCACGAGATACTCTGCCGGGGATTCTGCCTGCTGAAGGCGAACAGCGTGCGGTGGTTGCTCTTTTTGCCGGATGCATCATGGATGTGCTTTATGCCCCGATCAATTTGGCAACCGCTCGTGTTTTGGCACGGAACGGCTGCCAGGTCATCGTCCCTGAAGGACAGATCTGCTGCGGGGCGCTGCAAGTGCACGCCGGTGACCGGGAAATGGCCAAGAAAATGGCGCGTAAAAATATTGAC
>JAQBPP010000183.1 GCA_028287455.1 Bacilli bacterium
ATCTACCATACGCTTGCCTTCTTCAATGCGATTGGAAATCGGTTTCTCACCCAGAACGGGGATTCCTGCTTCCAAAAGTTCCATTGTAGGCGTGTAATGTTCACCTCCGTTTTCTTCCCCTTTGGTCGCGACGCTGCATGCATCCAAGTGAATGCCACTCGCAAGCATCTCTTGAACACTGTAAAAAGCCCTTGCACCGTACTTTGCTGCTGCAGAGTCCGCCTTTTGTTTTACAATGTCGCATACAGCTGCGAGCTCCACCTTAGGGTTTTGCGCATACACCCCGGCATGGATCGTTCCAATGTTCCCTGCCCCGACAAGACCAATTTTCAAAGTCATTCCTCTTCCTCCTCCACTATTTCACTTTCATTATATTTCGAATACTGCTGCAAATCATTGCCAATCCAGCCATCATTAGGGTCAATCCAGCCAATTTCAATTAAAAAAAGCCTTGAGAACAAGGCTTATGACACACAAATCAATTCATTTTTTTAAAAGCAAAATTTGTTCCTGTTCAGTTGTAGGAAACACAAAACGCTCACCTGTTCGTTCTTCCGCTCGTGTTCCATTCCTGTAAATCACAACCGTGTGATCCGGCCAAGGATTCACGATGTGACAAACTCGACCTCGTTCACTTTCGATCATGACCGATTGCACTTCGCCCGCTTGGAGTTCACTTGAAACCAGAAAGGCTCCGACAGCGCGAAGTCTGCCAAATTTCGCGGGGCGTTCCTGGGGCCAAACTGGAAACAGACGCAGGACTCCCTCATGGCTTTGCAGCAGCATTTCATGCAGACAGGAAGGGACGGTGCTGCAATCCTCAATTCCACCCCCGCCATGATAAGTCACCAGGTTCGGGAAAGCTTTGTCCAGACATTCCTGCCGCAGTTTATCCAAAATCGTCTGCGGATCGTAACCCACCCTGGCGGCCGCTGTGTAATAAGTCGGAAACGCATTGTGATCACTCCAACGCTGCATTTGATCAACTGTGTCCCAAGCAATCTGCAGCATTTCCGGATCGCTTTGGAGGCCAATCATCCCGGCAGGAAAAACGTGCTGCACCGCGAGTGAATTCCGATCATTCCAATCCCGTCCTTCTTCAGTCAGACGAAAAACTGTTTTCCCATTTTTAGACATTAGAGGATAAGGAGAAAGATGATCAAGGATGTGCTGCCACTTTTCAAACCGCTCGACATTCAGTTCTAACTCTTGACTGATTTCCAGCAACCCTTTTAACACCATTTTGATCAAGCCAAGTGACAATATCGGATTTTTCCGGTCATTTGAACGTTCATGAATCGAATCGTCATAAATGACATACTGCCCATCTTCATACCTCAGGTAGTCCTCCCAGAATTCAGCTGTTTCCAACAGGAAGGGATAGATTTTTTGAGCATATTCCCTGTCATAAGTGTGGTAATAATGCATCAGCAGATTGACCGCACCAAACGCTGCATTGGACCTTTGCTCGTGAAATACCCTGCAGCAAATCAATCCCCAAGGCCCTAGTTCGACTGGCAAATAAATGCCCCGGCAGTCCAGGAATTCTTTTGCAAATAATTTGCCAAAGGGGATTGCAGCCAGCAATGGTTCACAATAAGCTTCAGCAAGTGAGAGGTGATTGCCTGCATATAGCCCCCAATAAGGAGCCTGATAATTGTAGTTAATCGTATAAGAACCGGTCCAGGCAGGACGATCCGTCGTGACCCAGTTGCCAAATAGACCAGGCGAGACTTTTCCGTTTCGCATGCAGGATGCGATGACATAATGGGAACCATAATAAAATTGATCGAGAACCGGATCGTCAATTTCGATGTACGATTCACTCCAGAAATTCTGCCACCAATGTCGGTGCTGCGTTTTGAGTTGTAAAATGTCCTGCAGAGCAGGCCGATTCGCCAGACGTTTCGCAGCTGACAAATAATCAGGATTGTCCAAATCACTGATTATGGTAGTTACCAGGTATGCTTTTCTGCCTGGACTCAACTTCAGGGCAGCCGTTACATTCTGATAACGCCAGTCATAGGTTACCTCACAACCCAGTACGTGCGATGCAACCGCCACGCGTCTGGTATCCGGGACATTGGCCGAGTTGGCCGCGTATTGGAACCACATCAGATCGGGCTCGATGCCATTCTCGTAATTAAACACTTCACTGGTGGACATTTCCCCTGCGTGCAGGGTGGCCACGACATCCAGTTCCTGATTGCAAGAGATTTCTGTAATTAATACATTCTGAACCGCATTCATCCAGGAACACAATTCAACAGTAAGACCCTCTTTTTGAAAACTGCCGCGCACTTCTGCATGCAGAAGGTCCTGCTCCTGCTTGTAAGCAGCGTCAGCGAGTGCAGGAATCCGAAGCGCAACTTGCCCCACAGTGATGATGCGGGCTCCGGTTCGGCGACCGTTGTCATTCAGAAGCCGTTCACGCCTTTGTTCCTCCGTCTCCCCCACATGCGCTTGCACCCAAAAATCGTTTTTGCCAATATGAAACGTCTGGTGCTCTGCATCCCCGCCGATGGCGATTCCGACATCACCATTTCCAAGCAGCGGCGCATCCACGAATGTATGGGTTGGAATGCGCTGCGGCGGAGTTGTAAAAATAGCAGTTCGCCGTGCCCATTTGTCTTCATTTAGCACATTGTCCATTGAAATCCCCTGCTTTCAAGAGAATTGAGGCAACATCGAGATCGTTTGACCGATTGCAGTAGACAATTGAATGACGGCTTCAGCTGTTTCGAACGATTGTTCACCCGTGTGAACCACTGCTATCGGGAAGGGATTGCGCAATTTTAAAGCGGCCCCTTTTTCACTGTAAATATCAACGCTGACGATTGTCCCCTTCAGTCTGCTTGCCGAAATCAGGAACGCCCCTTCGGTACGGATGCCGGCGAAAGAGGCCTCTGTAAAACGATCTGGCAGCGAAGGAAACAAACAAATTTCCCCCCGCTTGCATTGCACAAACAGTTCAAGCACCGCTGCCGCATACGCAATACCGCATTCAGACTGCATGATGTCGCCACCGGTGTACAGGGTAAAACCCTCGTATACTGCGTTGTGCCGGGTCCCGTATCCAGGCATGACAAACGTATCCTCAAACAGCTTCAAACAATTGTAGGCCATCTCCTTGCTTCCGAGGCGGCCGTGCAGAATCGAAGCCCAGGGCATTGACCAGCCCGTCCAATTTCCCATCCCGGTTTTAACCCACCTGCGATAAGAGTTTCGAATAACCTGCTTCTGCTGTTCATCCTCCGGATCCATGGTTTCAAACGGGAAAATGCCTGCGAGGTGCGAATGGTGCCTGTGGCTCTCAGCCAAAGGCTGTCCTTCCCAGATCAAAATTTCTTCGCCAAAAGGACCTGCTCCAGTAGAATATGCGGGCAGGTGCTGACTAATGTCATTCACTTGTGCGATATAGGGATCCTGCAAAGCGAACTGATGATCGATCCAAATCAGTTTCTCGCAGAGAAAATGCACATTCACCAGAAAAAATGTGGAATTGGCACCCCATGCGTCGTTGGCAGTTCCGCCATACTCAGGAGAAACGGTCACAGGCATGGAATAACTGGTTCCATCCCAATGCATGGTTTTGTGGAACAAATTTAAAGTTTTCTTCATAAACGGATAGACCTCGTTCAACAAAAACTCATCATCTTCCGAATAACGCGCATACTGCCACATCATCTGTGCGACCCAAGATGTATTAGCGAAATCGAGTGTCCCCGTCCAGAATCCACCGCAGACAGTCCCACGATCATCTGTAGAGTGAGGCAAATAGTAGCCATCGTCAGTGCCGGTAAACGTTTTCGCACGATCCGCCAGCAGAGGCTTCCAGCGGTCCAGCATGTCAAACAACGGTTTCAGCGCTTCCAAATGGTTGGCAGCATAGGCGGGCCATAAACATTCCTGCACATTGATATTAAAATGATAATCACTTTTCCAGGCAGGCAATTGGTACTCTTCTACCCAAGGGCCCTGCAAGGTGGGAGCAATCCCTCCCGGCATTGAATTGCCCAACATTTTATAAATACCCAGATAATACATGGTCACAAGTTCTTGGTCAGGCAGCGAAATATCAGCTGTTTTATCCCACAACCGCTGCCAGGCTTTTTTTGTTTCCTCGACTACACTGGCATAAGTAGTGCCTTTGCTTACTTGCAGCAGTCTGCTGGCTGTTTGGAGGGCGTTTTCTTCATAGACAGCAGCGATCCGTATGAAGTCCTGCTCGCGTTTTAACAGTACCGCGCAGGCAGGATCATCAGGCAACTCTTGTACCCAGCCCAATACCCCTTCTTCCTGAACACGCGTGTAAGGGGGGATGCCATACGTATTAAAATAACTCTCTACTTTGGGAAAATCATACGCAGGTCGGCATTCGATCGTCTCCACCCAGTCCTCACGAAGCGAAACCGCCAACATCGGTTGGTCAATCAGAATGGATGCCTTGATTTCTCCGCTTCCACCCGGAACTGAACAATGAATGACTGCTTCTGCCCGCTGTAAATTCAGCACGGCAAACTCAAAACGCACTTCCGGTTTCAGTTTGATTTCATAGCGCCCCATTGGAAGCCTGGTCGGTGGTTTCTCTTTGCCGTTTACTTGTTTGGAAGCAAAAAGTTTTTTCACCTCGTCAAATCGCTCCTGCTTTAGCAAGCTGACGACGTTTTCAAACGTACACTCCTTGTTCCACTCTACCCCGCCACGATGCTCCCAATAATCAGCGCGATTGACTGTCACCATGAGGGTATTGTCTTGAAACCAGAGCAATGCGCCAAAAATGCCATTCGATAATGGCATTCCATTGTGGCAATAATCCGTTTCAATGACCCAATTCACCTGATAATTCGGCTTAATGTTATGTAGCTTCATCCAATCTTCTCCGATTGCCTAAGCCTGAAATTGATTTTCATAAGCTTTCATCGCCGCGATTTCTCTTGGCAAATGAACGTCATAAGGCTCCCAATTGATCCATTCTCCGCTTAAAAAACCATCGTAACGGTTAGCAAGAAGCAATTCCACAATACGGCTGTGATCCACTTGACCGGTCCCCATTTGCATATAGGCTAATTTCGCTGCCGTATCCATGCCGTCATGGAAGTGAACATACTTTAACCAAGGCTTGACCAGGTGAAAAGCCTCATCGATCGACAGTCCCACCCTTCTTAATGGATGATAGACGTCCCAGTTGATGCCGATAGCGGGATGATTGACCTTTTCAAGGACAGCAACCAAAAAAGCGGGATCCGACCAGTTATCATGTGTTTCAACCACGATTGTCACCCCGTGCTGAGCAGCAATCGGTGCCAGAATACCAAATGCACGCTCCAGTTGTTCTGAAGCTTGTTCACGCGTAACTTCCTTTGGCAATATCCCTCCGAAAACCCTTACATTCGGCGCGCCGACATCTGATGCGAGTTTGATGTACTGCTTGGTGTCTTCAATTTGTTCATCTAATGTAGCAGGGTCTGCATATTTTGCGGAAATTGCCAAACAGCTCAGTTCGATACCGCTTTCCTGAACGATTCGTCTAATTTCACTGCGCTGCTCTGGGGTTGTATCCAGTTCGATTCCATGTTTATGTCCACCGCCGGAGCGAGGTTCGATCCCTTGATAGCCGTAACGCTTCGCTAGTGCCAACGCCTCACGTAAATTCAGTTCTGGGCAAGAAAACGTCATAAATGCATACTTCATATTTGATAGCCTCCCCAATTAGATATCTCAAAGTTAGTATATCACTATTGCGAATAGGATGGTTTTAATTCAAACCTATGCAAAGTTAAGCGGTTTCAATATAATCAACTTGATATCTGTTTCATTAAACAAGGGGGATAAAAATGAATAAGAAGTTTGTTTTAAGTGCAACTGTGATTGCGGCTGCGTCGATCGCAGTGGCTGGTTGCGGCAAAGGTGCGAGCACAACTACATCCGTGCCTGACAACGGAGTCGGTAACGAACCTATTACTTTATCAATTTACACACAACAAGGCAATTACGTGACTGAGAAAGATTTTAATGACCAAATCGGTGACTTTATCACCAAAAAGTTTCCCAACGTTACTATTCAGCACATACTCAAAGCTAAAAACAGTTACGATGATCTCGTTGCACAAGGAACTACTCCGGACATTATTCTGGAAGGCAGCTCCAATGTGTCAAAGTTAATCAGTTATGGCTATCAGCTGGATCTCGCTCCGTACATTGATAAAACCAAATTCAGCTTAAACCGGATTGACCCGGCGCTGCTGCAGCAGATCAAAAATTCCGGTGACGGGAAACTGTACGGTTTACCATTTTACGGAGACACCGAAATTCTTTTTTACAACAAGGACATCTTTGACAAATTCGGCGTGGCCTATCCGAAAGACAACATGACTTGGGATCAGGTCTATGAGTTAGCAAAATCAGTGACACGTCAAGATCAGGGCAATCAATATTACGGTTTTACTGCTTATCCAGGGATTCAATTCAAATATAATCAGTTATCGATCCCCTGGTTGGATACGAACAATCAAGCAACTGTCGAAACCGACAAATGGAAAGAATTATTCTCTAATCTATCGAGGTTTGCCCAATTGCAGGGAGGGAAATTGCAATCAGTTGACGATTTCCCCAAAAGTCAAATCGCGATGGATTTGCATGTGGAGTCCAAAGTCTTTCAATGGCCGCAGCAAGCAACAGGACTCAATTGGGATGTAGCAGCAACTCCTACTTTTCCCGACGCGCCTCAAACAGGTTTTCAATCCAACGAATACTCACTGTTTGTAACTTCTGCTTCCCCGCATAAAGATGCTGCGTTTGCAGTAGTATCCTACCTGCTGTCTGATGAAGTGCAAACTGCTTTATCCAAAAAAGGATATGTTACACCATTAGTTAATAAAGAAGTGCAGAAAGTAATCGGACAGGACAACCCAGGTCTCACTGGTAAAAATCTATTTAATGCTGTGTTTACAACCAAATATGCGCAGTCGCCTAAAATTGGCAACTCCGATTTGTACGGCACCACTTCAGGCGACGTGACCGCCGCGTTTAACACTATGATTACGAACAACGCTGACCTTAACACTACGCTCAGGCAGTTAACTGATTCGCTTAATAAAAAAGCGGATGCAGCTAAAGCTGCCGGCAGCAAGTAAGAGGCCATTGTTACGACACAGTAAAGCAAAAAGGCAGTGGGATTACCCGCCGCCTTTTTGCTTTATAGTTGGACTAAAACTTCTGTTCCATCCTTAGCTTTGACATGTACCAGGACCAAACCTTTATGATTTTTCAATTCTTTGACAATGGACTTCAGTGCTCGTTTATCGAGCAAGGGCAGGGCGATATATTCCTTCGCCCACTTGGTCACTAATTTTGAGGTGAGAGTGGAGACACTTAGGTTCAACACGGTATAAGGAACAGGGATGAAAAGACGCCTTTTGTTTGTTTTCACCTTCAGGATTAACATAGTGTTCTCTCTATCCTATGACAACCGAAACAAGATCTCCATTTGCTGACTTTACATCTACAATTTGACCATCTAACTCGTTTTCGATAGCCTCTAAGAGGAGGTTGATATCGATATCTTTTACATATTTTTCTGCATCAGGAATACCTGAGGCAATGCTGTGTCCGGCAAGCAAAACTACTTTGAGCAGTTTGATTGGTAAGTTGACCGTTATGTTATCATTTTCAGCGGAAATGATCTTAATCTTTAATGTTTTATCTAAATAATTCGACTGTTTTTTGTCAATTAGATGAATGAGTTCTGACGCCTTTTCTACGTCGATTTTCCCTTCTTTGACCATTGTTAACACTTTCTCAATTTCTGCTTTCATCGTAAGTTCCTCCTATTCGTCTTTGAGCAACCTAATAGCTTCTTCTGGCGTAATTTCTCCGTTTTCCAGCATTGCCACAATCTTCTTCTCATCCACATCATTTTTCTTCTTCGTCTCAAAACCAAGGGAAGCAATAATATCATTGAGCTTGCCACGAACAGTGGGATAGGAAATGCCAAGCTCTTTTTCTACTTCCTTGATATTTCCCCGACAAGTCAGAAAAATTTCGACAAAATGCAGTTGTTCCTTAGATAGTAACGCCAATTTCGATAGTTCAAATTCATTCTCAATAGTGGTATGGCAGTATGTGCAATAGAGCTTCGTTATTTTCAATGCTTTACTGCAAACTGGGCAAGTGGTGATCACTTCATAAACCATGATGGATTCCTTTCTTTCGTTTGATTAGATTGTATATACAAAACATTAAATATGTCAACGCAAACATTGATGTATTTAATTTTTAAATTAAAAACATCAATGTTTAAATCTACTATTTTCATTTGTCAGCTCTTCTTTTCGATCGAATCATTCATACGGCAGCTCTCGCCGCCGGTTAGGGTACTGTCTTTTGCGCAAACGCTTTCATTATTACCAAAAGGCCGCAATAGCTGCGGCCTAAGTGTTTTACCATTTATAAGTCCAATACAGTTCACGACTTCTCTGTTGTTCCATTTGTTTTCTGAATTCAGGGTCTTTCGCCATTTGCTCCCCCATTCTGGCCAGCATTGCTGACGACTGAGAGCTATGCGCTTTGATCGCAGCCAGTTTAATATCAGAAACAGAACTGACATCAACGACAACATCTGCCTCGCCTAGTGCCTCCACCCGATTTTTCGTGATGGCGTGGCAATGAACGGCCGGCCGTTTGTCCTGCGGCATTCTGCCGATTGCACGGATGGTAGCAGCACCTAGTGCATTATGGTCGGGGTGAACACCATGACCAGGGTAATGAGTAATAACCAGCGACGGATTGATTTCGGCAATAATTACACCAATGCGATCCGCTAATTTGTCCGGGTCCTCAAATTCCAACGTTTTATCGCGCAATCCAAGCAGACGCAAATCATCAATACCAAGTATCGTGCAGGCATCTCTTAATTCCTTCTCGCGTGCTG
>JAQBPP010000207.1 GCA_028287455.1 Bacilli bacterium
AATCCGTTTTTCTGGAGCCAACCATCGGAGATCGCAAAAACATGGTGGATAGGTGTCCAATCCGGCCAAGTCTGGCAGGATACATTGTACACGTTCCGTTCCACGGTGTTTGGCTTCTTGATCGGTACGTTCGGAGGCTCAGTACTCGGCTTATCGTTTTGGTGGTCCAAATATTACGCCAGGATCTGCGAGCCATTCATCATTATGTTTGAAGCCATGCCGAAACTGGCGCTGGCCCCGATTGTCGTACTGATCTTTGGGCTTGGCATCTGGTCAAAGATCGCCATCGCGTTTGCCATCACAGTGGTCATCACGACGCTGACCACCTATACCGGGGTGCGTAGTGTCGATAAGGACCTGGTGCGCATGGTGTACTCACTCGGAGCAAACCGCCTTCAGGTGTTCACCCATGTAATCGTCCCTTCGGCGGTGCCAGCCATCATTTCAGCTCTGCGCATAAACATTGGCCTCGCGCTGACGGGTGCGATTGTTGGCGAATATATAGGCTCGGATCATGGGCTAGGCAGGATGATTTTCTACGCCGGACAAACCTACGAGGTTAGCTTGATCTGGGCGAATATTTTCAACTTGTCCGCCTTGTCCATGCTGCTGTATGTGATTGTGGCAAGGCTTGAGTCAACTTTGCTGAAAGGAGTCATGCATCAGAAATAAACAGTCAAACAATAGGGGGAGAGTGCTGCAAATGCTAAAGAGAAGAAATGTGTTGTGGTTTTTATTTTCACTGCTTGCCGTAGTGGCGCTCCTGGTTTCTGCTTGCGGCAGTCAGACGTCAAATGGCTCTAATGGAGAATCTACTGGAGGCAAACAGCTGGTAATCGCCGAACCGCTGCATAGTATCGGCTATCTTCCACTCTATGTCGCGATCCGGCAGGGTTTTTTTCAGGGGATCACCGTTAAGGTGGTCACTCTCACGGGCGGCAGCGCCCATACGAATGCTGTCCTCAGCGGGCAAGCTTTCGGTTTCATCGGAGGCCCTGAGCACAACGCATTTGCTGAGGTGAAGGGAGCCAATCTTCGTGCGATTGTCAACGTTGTCAACCGCGGCAATGTCTATCTGGTTGCTCGATCTGATTTGTCTCCTGGTACAGATATCAAGTCATTTATCAAGGGCAAAACAATCGTGACCTCCCAATATGGCGGAACTCCTAATTCGATCATCCGTTACTTACTGAGCAAATGGGGGTACGATGTCCAAACGGACGTAACTTTGAAGGAGGTGGATAGTGCTGCGATTCCTGAGATCCTGAAACAGAAGCAAGGGGATATTGCGGTTGTCAGCGAGCCGATGCTGACGCAAGGAATCCAGCAAGGCATTTGGAACGAGCCATTTTATAATGTACCCAAAGAGTCAGGACCGTACGCTTATTCGACCGTTAACGTGAAGCTTGACTCGGTCAAAAGCGATCCCAAAACAACACAGGCGTTTGTCGATGGCATGATTAAAGGACTTGCTTTCTTGCGTGATAACAAAGCGGAAAGCATGAAGATTGCCAAACTCGAGTTCCCGACCATGTCTGAACAATTACTGCAGGCAACCGTCGACCGATCATACGCCGATAACATTTGGGAATTTTCTGGACAGGTGACAAAGCAATCTGTGGATACGGCTCTGGCAGTGGTGCGAAGTGCTGGTTTGCTTAAAGATGACAAAATAGGCTATGACAACATTATCGACATGGATTTTGTCAACAAAAAGTAACATGCTTCTTTATCCATCTACAATTGGGAGGTTTGAATGATGAAAGTATGGGAACCATTTTTGACAGATCGTGATCAAATGGTATTTGGCAGCGCTGGGTACAATGCTCGTGGAGGGTTTGGCAATCGGCCGGCTGTCTTGATAGTGGATGTGAATTATGCGTTCTGCGGCCACAAAAACGAGCCAATTCTCGATTCAATCACGACTTGGCGGAACAGCTGTGGAGAGGATGCATGGGATGCCATTCCCTATATTCAAAGCTTGCTGTCAGCAGCTCGTGAGCAGCACATTCCGGTGTTTTACACGACTGGCAAAGATCGTCGCGAGGACGGTTTTGACGCGGGAGGCTGGAACCGTAAAAACACACGAGCTGGCCAGGAACATGGGGCATCTGGATACCGCGGCAACCAAATCGTGCAAGAAATCGCACCGCTCGAGAGTGAAATCGTAATCGAGAAACTAAAGCCCTCTGCGTTCTTCGGCACGCCTCTGACAGGATACCTTGTTGATCTTGGCATCGATACGCTGTTGATCTGCGGGACGACAACGAGCGGCTGTGTGCGAGCCAGTGTCGTCGATGCATTCTCTTACAACTTTAAGGTCTCTATCATCGAAGAATGCACGTTCGATCGCGGGCAAGCATCACATGCTATCAACCTTTTTGATATGAACGCCAAATATGCTGACGTCGTAAGCACGGCAGAAGTGGTTAACTATCTTAAACAAACACAAAAAGGTTTATATGACCACCGGATTGATTTTTCTGACGTCACTGTGATGGTTTGACGAATTCGTCATAGTTAATCAACATAAGATAAATGAAACAGCCACTTTACGACCTCTATGGGAGACAAAGTGGCTGTTTGGCTGATTTTTACCAAGAATTATTCTGTCATGAGCGAGATTTTTTGTTTCTCTTCGACCGTAGTCTCAGATAAATTGAATAAAGAATCGAATAATGCAGCCTGGAAGCTGCCAGGGCCAGCAGATAGTTCTGCAGCCAATTCTCCGGCGATATTAAAGCAAGTCAGCGCAGCGACACATGCCTCTGCGTACGTCTTCAACCTAGCAGTTGGTCCTGCAACTCCCACAAAAGCTCCAAGCACCCCAGTAACCATACAACCTGTACCTGTTACCACTGTCATTCGTGGATGACCATTGTGAAGAGCCCAGCTGGATTCACCATCAGTGACATAATCGGTCTCTCCAGTCGCAATGACTACGCAGTGGTGCTGGCGGGCGAAGTTCCGCATCACATCGGGGAGGTTACTTGAGGCGGATGCAGCATCTACACCTTTTACTTCACCGCCGGCGCCAAGCAGAACCCCTATTTCTGCAGCGTTGCCCCGCAGGACAGTCAATTTTAGCTGCTCCGTGATAACAGATGCTACCTCATTACGGTAAGGCGTTGCACCTACCCCAACTGGATCAAACACCACGGGGACGCCTGCCTCATTTGCTGCTTTTCCCGCGATCAGCATGCCCTCCACAAGCGTCTCATCCAGAGTACCCATGTTTAATGCCAAAGCGCTCGCGATTCTGGCCATGTCTCCAACTTCCTGTTTGGCGTACGCCATCACGGGTGAGGCGCCAAGTGCCAGTAATACATTCGCTACGCTGTTTGTAACTACCAGGTTAGTCATGTTATGGACTAATGGTTTTTCTGCACGTACTTTTGTTAGCCATTTGGATATCATTGATCTTACCTCCTGTTGAGGCGGTTTGGCTCTATCAGTTCACGGACGAAGTAGGATATAGTTAGAGGAAAGGTCCTTTGTAAAATATTACTGCATCACACCTGTATAGTGCTGACCTACCCTACTATAGCACACTTGGTTTTGATGCGGAATTCACTATAAGCTACTTATCTACTGAGTAGTAAGGTGGATTCCGCTTGTGCAGTTACATGATACTTGCTGATTCGTGAATGGGACGCCTGTTTACCACGGATATTATATGTGAAGTTGAATCAACCACGTTCCATAAAGATGTAATGGATGTTGAATAAAGTGGGGAGGAAGGATACATATGAACCAAACAGATTCAGTGTCAGAAAGAACAATAACAAAGGTCTGGAGCGCCAAGTTGAACCGCATCAGCTCCGGGCACAGCAACAGCCTGATCCTGGAGCCAGGCCATTGGGCCGAGTACGATCCGTTCTTGTTTCTGGCAGAGGACTGGTTTCAAAGAGGATCCTTTGACGTTCATCCACACCGCGGCATAGAAACAGTCACCTACGTCATGGAGGGCAAGCTCGAGCATTACGATAACAAAACCGGAGACAAAGACGAGCTGCTGCCCGGTGACGCCCAGTGGATGACAGCCGGTCGGGGAGTCATACATAAAGAAGATCCTGCGGAAGGTGAGACAGTACATTCCTTGCAGCTGTGGGTAAATCTGCCGAGCACTGAGAAGATGACGGATCCGCGTTATCAAAATCTGCGCAGCGCAAACATGCCTGTCCGAACGGAAGACGGAGTCAGTGTTGTGATTTTTTCCGGTTCATCTGGTGGAGTGCAGTCCAATACTCAGAACATCGTTCCGGTAACTATGGTAGATATCCAGCTGCAGCCCGGAGCATCTTTGAAACAGGATTTGCCAGGCTCGTACAATGGATTCTTCTTCGTTTTACAAGGAGAGGGCACGTTCGGACGTGAAAAAACGAAAGGCGTGGAGCGGCAAGTTCTATGGCTGGGTGCAAGCGAAGCGGGTCAACCAAGTGAAGTCAGTGTCACTGCTGTTAGCCACTTGCGCGTGCTGCTCTATGCAGGTGAGCCTGTTCGGGAACCTGTTGCAGCTCGGGGACCATTCGTGATGAATACAGAAGAGCAGATTTGGCAGGCTTACCAGGATTATAGCAACGGCAAATTTGTGTAGGAAGTTGTTTATTGTTTCTTGACTGATTGGTTTACGAATCCTCTGTCTGATAATGCAGAGGATTTTTTACCGTTTTCATAGATGCTGTCAATGTGGGGGAACAAACATAAACGTTTCCTGCTGCGCCAAGACCAAAAATCAAGAGAAAAATTGCAGCGATTCCCAACATGACAAGTGGGACTGTCCAAAGATGGGTCAGATCATGCAGCAGTCCAAACAGTGTCGGTCCTACAGCTGCCAGAAGATATCCAATGGCTTGAGCCATCCCTGACAACTGTGCAGCTTGGTGCGTGGTTTCAGTGCGAAGTGCAAAAAACATCATGGCTAAACTAAAGCTGGATCCCACACCGATCCCCATCATAATGAACCATACAGGTATTAATACGGGAGTTTTTATAAACATTACACCTGTGATTCCAAGGATAAACAAACCTGAAGTGACGGCTACCAAGGGGCGCTGAGTTGCCATTCGTCCAGCCATAATAGGGACAATAAATGTGAACGGCAGAACAGCAAATTGCATCAAGGAGATCATCCACCCAGCAGAATCAGAGCTAAAGCCTCGTTGCCTCAGTATTTCAGGAAACCACGAAATGATCGTATAAAATAAAAAGGATTGCAATCCCATAAATAACGTTACTCGCCAGGCAAGACTGCTGCGCCATAAATTTGAGCTGCCTGTTTCTTTGGCAATCTTAACGAATGATATTGGCTTATGCTGCAAACGCAGCTGTGGCAACCAAAACAGAACCGCAATCAAACAGAGGATTCCCCAACAGCCTAGAGCACCTGACCATCCCAAATTTAAATGATGAGCGATCGGAACGCTAATTCCTGAGGCGATCGCACCGAATAGATTCATGGCAACCGAATAAGAGCCAGTCATTATTCCAATTCTTTGCGGGAATTCCTCTTTTATTAGACCTGGTATAAGTACATTGCATAAAGCAATGGCCAGTCCAATCAGGACTGTACCAGCAAACAACGTCCCTATTCCAGACAGGGAACGCAAGATAATGCCAATTGTTAAAAAGGATAACGATGCAAGTAATACTCGCCCCATTCCGAAACGACGGGCCAGCTTGGGTGCAAAAGGTGAAAATAACCCAAAAGCGAGCAGTGGAATCGTTGTTAAGCTGCCGGCAACCGTATTTGAGATGCTTAAACTATCTCTAATGGAGCCAACTAACGGTCCTACTGACGTAAGTGGTGAACGAAGATTTGCTGCAATTAACAGGATGCCTAGTATAAGAAACCAGCTTTTACCGTTTGAATCAAAGGATTTACCCACTACTTTTCCTCCATAGCCATCATGAGCAGTCGCAACCGCATTTATTGAGTCTTTTTCAAAGATAGGTTATCTCAAAGAGGATGTAAATCATATTTACCCAGAAATATATGGATTGACTGGAATGATCCTGGGTAAACATATTTGCCGTTGGGAAAAATTTGGGGAAATTTGGGGAAATGGTTAACAAAAAAGAGCATATGGTATATACTGTGATAAAAGTTTCCCATAAGAAAATTTATTTCAGCAAGGACATAATGTTATAGATGGGAAAAATCGGGTGCGAGGTGGAATTTCATGCTGGGATGGGTGATTGGTCTTACTATCGGTACGGCGTTAAACTGCGCACGTTCAAAACTCAGAAAAGAGTTTAAGAAGTATCGGTATTACAGTAAAGAGCTGGAAGAGGAAAGAGATTCTGAATCTGGAGGGTGAAGGCTCACGCTGTTTGTCCGGAGATGATGCTTCTTAAGCTGAGGGCAATTGGAGTGGGGGAAGATTATCGTGGCAGCACATGGATTTGAATACGGTTTTTCCGGAATTGCGACGGTGTACACTCGTTGTAGCGTTTGAAAATCCGGATAAACTGAGAGTTATTGGGGATACCCGACTGAACGCCGATCTCTGCAATGCTTAGGGACTCTGTCAGCAGCAGATGTTCGGCTTTTTTGATGCGCTTGAAATGCAGATAGTCAACAAAAGACATCCCAATGCACTTTTGGAAGTATTTTATAAAATAGTGATATTCCAAATGCACGAGTGACAGCACGTCCTCGATGTGAATGGGATTGACGTACTCAGCATCTACATAGTCCAACACTGGCTTCAACCGAAGCCAATCGGCATGTGACAGGGAGTGGGTGGAAGGTGAATAACGAATGAAGAGGGCAAGCAGTTGTTTGATAGCTCCACTTATGGCGATCTCGAAACCTGGCTCCATTTTGCCTGCTTCCAGATAAATTAGATTTAAGAGATCTAACAGGTTCTCCTTTACGTTTGCATGCTGCTCTAGAATCTCATTGATTCGATCCAATGGTTCGGATAGTTCCAATAAGAACGGTGCGTAGGGTTTCGCACTCTGGTCCAGTTGAGCGAACATATCAAATTGAAGGACGATTTGTTGGACAGCTTGCAGTCGTTTCGTTCGATGCAACCTGGAGGAACCAACAATCAGTAAACTCTGTTCATGCAAATCATAGACACGATCCACAGTTTCCACCTGCATGGCCCCCTCCAAGACCGCCACAATTTCGACTTCTTTATGATAATGCCAAGCGTTCCAAGAGAATTGCTGAAAGGGGTCGATGCTAAAACCCCATATTTTAAAACAGAGCAGCGGGTGCTGATAGTCCACATGCTCTTTGATGGCATCCTGTTCCAAACTGATCCCTCCTTGCTGTGAAAGACAGTTTTGTACAATTAATTGCCAGTTCTGTATATGGAGTGTACTAGCATTATAAACTAGAATTATAGGGAAAGCGCATACAGAAAAGTGAACTACTACGTTGAAAAGGGGTAATTGCTTTGCGAAAGAAACTCAGTGTGATTATTTTATCATTATTATTATTAGTTGTATTTACCGGATGTGGCGGTAATAAGGTGAATGATGTTGCAGCCATCACCGATACTCAACCGGTCACACTAAAAGTCTACTATTCTAATGTTGGTTTTTCACAAGATGATTTTAAGACATTTTTTGCAGATCCTGTTCAGCAAAAATTCCCGAATATTACGTTGGAATTCGTTCCGCAAACTCAGGGCAATGATCCGCAGAGTTTAGTATCGTCAGGTCAATTCCCGGATATTGTATTTACAGGGACAGGAGGCGTATATACCTTTAAGGATCTTGGAGTGCTTGAGGATCTGACTGATCGGATTAAAAAGAATCAAGTAGATTTAAATAAATTTGATCCAACAGTGATTGCATCAATCAAGTCTGCGGGGGATAAAGGTCAAATCTATTTTCTTCCTTTTTCGGGACAACGGGCGGCCCTTTTTTATAATAAAGATATTTTTGATCGATTTGGAGTGTCTTATCCGAAGGACGGAATGACTTGGGACCAAGTGATTGAACTTAGCAAACAGCTAAGTAAATCAGATGGCGGCATTCAGTTTTCGGGTCTTCATTCTGAGCCAGTGCATACACTTAGTGGTCAAATTCCATTGCCTTATGTGGATCTCAATACAAATCAGGCACAGTTTGATAATCCAGGTTGGAAAACAATGCTCGAAACGGTTCAGGCCATGTATAACAATGACAGTGATAAGACATTAGGTTTTAGCAACAGAGACATGTTTTTGAAAAACCAGAATCTAGCGATGATTCCGGACTGGGTAAACGATATGCTAAGTTCAATGGGTAAGGTATTTGCTAACGGAAAAACATTTAATTGGGGTGTGGCGCAGCTTCCTTATTTTAAGGACTCTCCGAATAATGGCCGAGCTGACGGGGGTCAACTCTTGTTTGTTTCTAGCACATCTCAACATAAAGACCAGGCTTTTCAAGTGATTAATTATTTAACCTCCAAGGATGTTCAAATGAAAGTAGCCGGATTAGGTAGAATACCAGCAGTGGAAGATAAGGACATTCAAAACCATTTTGGAGCGGATCTTAAATTCATGCAAGGAGAAAACTTGCAGGGAATCTTTAAGGGTTCATTAGCAAAATTTATTCCAGCTACCAAGTTTGACAGCAATATAGTGCCGATCATAGATAAAGCTGGTGATGCAGTGTTGAAAGGGACAGATGTAAATACTGCCCTCCGCGATGCACAAGATGCTGCCAATAAGGCGATCCAGCAACAATTGGCACAGCAATAACGCATTCACGATTCGCCGGCTAGTCTGATTACTGCCATAGAAATCGGAGGAAAGAAGATGCACAAACTAGGTTTAATGGGATGCGGAGTGGTAGCTAATTACGGACATATACCTGCAATCAAGCAATCACCAGAATTTCAGCTGATAGCCATTTATGAGCCTGATCCAAGCAGGACAAAAGAAATAGAAACGATACACAACGTAAAGGTTTACACAGATTTGGATGAATTTTTTCATGCGGGTTTTGATGCGGTGGTTATTACTTCTCCCGCCCCTTTTCATTATCAAAACGTAGTCGACGCCGCACGCTATCGCAAACACGTTTTATGTGAAAAACCGCTGGCGATGGATGATCAAGAGGCGGCGGACATGATCACCTTGATGAATTCGGCAGGGTTAATGTTGTTTACAGCTTTTGATTATCGGTTTAGTCCGGTTGCGGGCAGGATCAAAAGAATCTTGGAGGATGGATCGATCGGTGAAGTACGCTCCCTTAGGCTTAGTTATATTTGGAATAATCACGGCAAGTATTTGAGTGGAAACGAGTCCCCTCGAGGGCTGAATTTACGCCGAGCAGGCAGGATGGTTGAAGGTGGCCCGATGGTCGACTGCGGGGTTCATCAGATTGACCTGGCCAGATGGTGGCTGAAGTCCGAAGTGAAATACCAGCACGTGGAAGGCGCTTGGGTGGATGAATACGATGCTCCGGATCATATGTATC
>JAQBPP010000212.1 GCA_028287455.1 Bacilli bacterium
ATTTCCACCAGCCGCGGCTCATCCGAAGCAGCTTCATTCAGGTGAACCAGGATATCTTCTATTACTTTGACGGCGCTATGATAAGGATCAAAATCATCCTGGGCATTTTTTTGCGGACTGTCTTGCCTAACTAACCGTGTCAGATCGTAAAACACGGTGATTGAAGTAAATGCAGGTATGTATTCAACCAGACCCTCGACAGGATGCTGCTCCAAATAGTCCGATAGCACACGAACCTTTTGATGGGTTTCTGGGTCCACCTGTTCACCAAACTTCACAATAACAGCGGAATCCCCAAGTGGTACCATGTCCAGATAGCGAATGCTTTACACCTCATTTCGAATGGAATTTGTTATTGCAGCTTACACTTTATTATAATTCAATTTTGTTTTAGATGCTTTTCCGATTATAATCTTCTTAACATACACTCTTTACTTAATTATTATCTTAAAGTATAATCTCGATTAATCCTATAAAGTTAATAGGAATTACACAACTCCAGAAAAAAATGAAAGGTTAAGGTGTAGTGCAATGGCTGCGCAAGATCTTGTAATTCGGTCCAAAAGAGACATTTTGGACTTTGTAAATTCAAATCCAGTCAGTAAATCCGGATTCGCAATCATTTTTTTGGCATTGGCTGGCATTTTTGTTGACGCCTATGATTTCACCAGTATCGGAATCGGTGCAACTCAGTTGACGCGTCAATTCCATCTTTCCCCTTTACAACTGGGAAGTGTTACAGCGATTATGGCAGTAGGTTCTCTCCTGGGCGCTGTCTTTGGGGGATATTATACAGATAAATTTGGCCGCAACAAAATGTTTCTGATCGATTTGTTCCTGATGGTGTTCGCAGCAGTTGGAGCTGCTCTTTCGCCAAACTTTGCCATTCTTGTCTTGTTTCGTTTCTTGATGGGGATCGGTGTAGGATTAGATGTGCCGGTCGCCCTGAGCTTCATTGCTGAATTCAGCAACTTGAAGAATAAAGGCATGTTGGTAACGTTATGGTGTCCGCTCTGGTTTACGGCCGCATCTGTTACCGCACTTGTCGCGCTTCCCTTTTATTTAATGAATCAGAGCGAATATATTTGGCGTTGGTCTGTCGGTTTGGGCGGGCTTTGGGCCTTAATTCTGTTATTTTTTCGGTATTTTTATATGAATGAAAGTCCAATGTGGGCGGCGCACCATCTGCCGCTGGAAGAAAGCGCCAAAGTGTTGAGTAAAACTTATAAGATCAAAGTCACAGTGGACAAGGACAGCCAGACAGACATTCAATCTCAAACTCGAACAAACAAACTCTCCTATAAAGCCATCTTCCAGGGCAAATACATGGTGAGAACCGTACTTGCCTCTATTATCACATTCACTCAAAGTATGGAATATTTTGCAGTCGGCTTCTATATCCCGATGATCTCTGCAATTATTTTTGGTCAAGGCGCCCTTTATGTAATTGTCGGAACGATCGTCTTTAACTTATTCGGGGCGCTGGGCGGTTTCCTTGGATCGTCGTTGACCACGAAGTGGGGAGTGCGTAGGCTGGTTGTTAGCGGTTATATTGTAGCCAGTTTAGGCTTACTATTGATGGGGGTTACAGGCAATCGCAATGTGTCGATAACCGTGATTCTGCTGGCAGCGTTTATTTTCGGTCACGCGTTCGGACCAGGGTCGCAAGGCATGACAATGGCCACCCTCTCTTATCCGACCGAATTGCGCGGCCTTGGGACAGGCTTCGGTCAAGGCATCACCAGAGCGGGCAGTGTGCTTGGCTTCTTCTTGTTCCCTGTCGTTCAACATCAAGTGGGTCTCTACCATACTGTTCTTTATTTGGCCATTGTGCCGATTCTTGGCCTAATCTCAACCCTGTTCATCCATTGGGATCCGATTGGCAAGAATGTCGAGAATGATGAAACCAATCTGGCTCAAACCGCATAACAGATTTTCTTATTCAACAATCCCCCTCTTCCAAGTGGAAGCAGAAGGGGATTTTTCATGTAAAGTTACTTCGAAACAAATCGATTGCCACTCATCCAAAAACGCCATGGATAGTCCTTTGCTTCGCCGCTGTTATCGATGCCAATGCGCGGGCCAACGGAAATCGAGTCAATTTCCAATTCGTTATCTGCAGCGAGAAAAAGCGGCCGTTCAAACAATGGAAGTCCATAATCCTCTTTTGTTATGCCTAATGCTTTTGTAAGTTTGCCCGGACCATTAGTTAGATCCTGTTCCTTTAGATGACTCCCGCGGCGTTGCATCATAAGTTCTATCCCACTGCAGGGTTCCACCGCCCGTATTAAAACCGCCTCGGGATGATTCACCTGCCCGCTGACTACGTTCACCAGGCAATGTGTGTGCATGACATATGTATATGCATACCCCGGAGGACCAAACATCACCTCTGTTCGCGCCGTTCTGCGATTGCCATAACTATGTGCGGCTTGATCCCCTGGGCCTAGATAGGCTTCTGTTTCTACAATCCATCCCGATGTTATTCCCGCCAGTGTGTCCTTGACCAACAACTTCCCGAGCAAAGCACGAGCCAGCTCAAGTTGGCTGCCTAAAAAACGAGGGATCGATCAACTGATGCATTCTGCTTGCCTCTTTCTGACAGATTTCCAGGGAGTTATTTCAGTTAGTTCGGCTGGATCGCCACTGAATTCCAATCCAAATCAGCAGTACTGGCAGAATCGAATAAATCACATAAGCAAGTGCCACATTCTGCTGACTGTTATAAATGATGACTCCCCAGTAATTCAAGATCGATTCAAAGGAGACGATATAACTCCAATAAAACGCCAACGGATTGCCCTCCTGGTTTTGATACATTATCGCATCGATCACAAGGCCAATCACCAGAATCAAGGATACAGACAATAAATTTTTTAGTGCTGACCCCTGATTTTTTAGTAGTCGTGACCTGCCAACCCATACAAACGTCACCATGGTGAGCAAGAAAATCAGGAAATCGATTATAAAACTGAAAAAGGTGACCTGGTCTCGAAAAAGCTTCGAAATTAGAACGGTTATAATGTATCCCAAGAAATCAATTACCAGATATAGAGCCAACGTGATACCATTATTCTTTATCATGGAGATTCTCCTATTCAAATGTCGGTATTACCACATCAATTATAACCTTTTAATAATTTTTCCTGATCTTAACTAGAAAGTGCTTTCAAACAAATACTGAGGACAATTAAAATTCCCAACATAAAATATAAATAATAGATGGAACTCGACATGTATAATCACCAAATACTACTGTACATGTAGTATCTAAAATTAACAACATTTTACGATATTTGCTATTCTAGCCAAGCGACACTAGAGATTATCAGTATAAGATTTACACGACTGCCGCTACATCTTATAAAGAAAAGAGCTGCCTGGCGTCGGCAGCTTTTGTTGTTCTTATTATGAACGAAGTCCTTTGTGAAGTGCTTTTAATTGTTCCATAAACGGCTGCTCAATCAAGCCTCCATGTGTGATCGGTACATCCCAGGTGACAACCCCTTCTTTTTGGTTGACATGTTTCGTATAACCGATGACAAACTCATCAACGAATCTGGGTTGGCCCTGTCCCCAGCCCGTTCCCAGAAAACTTAATATATGATACTGGGCGCCATCCATCCACCGTCCCTCACAGACTGGAAATTTATCGATTACTTCTCCTGCGATGTAATCCTCATATTCCGTAGCATGAGAAATGACTGGAACGATCACGCCAGGCGCAAACGCAACTATACTGTCAGGATTCCCGGCTTTTAGTGCCGCTGCAAAGCTTTGAAAATTCGGCGCATCAGGGAAACGGTACATTTCATCCGCGAAGTAACAGCCATCAATCCACCAGCCGCTTACCTTCGTGCCCCAGCGCAAGGACCACTCTGTAATAACGGTTTCCCAGTTGTGCTGAAATTCGGCCAGTCGTTTGCCGGTACGCTGCCGATTGTGTCTGTTGCCAGGTCCGGTGTATCCGTTTTCCCATGCCAGCTTTTCCATCGCAAGTGGATCTTTATCCGGAGCGCCGCTGGGAAGATAAACGAGCAGCTTAATGTTTTTGCGGGCAAGAGCGTCAGACAGATCGCTGACGAGATCCCTCCTGGAGCATTTGCTCGGATGAATTCCCACGATGGAGTCATACGTTTCGTTCGGCGCACAATAATGCCCCGTATTCTGGCCGATCGTAAGAAAGAAGTAGTTCGTTCCGACGCTCTCCAGTTGGGCAGCAAGACCTTCCACATCAAACTGATTTACGCGCTCATTCCATTCATCAGCGCTCAACTGACTCCCTTCCGCAGAGCCACTGGGCGGTTTGGGCAGGTAATGGCAGAATACCCCCCATTTCGCGTCTTTGAACCACTCGACATTTGTTCTGGTCTCCATGTCCCGTTCCTCCTTTTTTACCAAACATTTAACCCGAATGGGGCCTACAGCCCTTGATTAAGCGCTTTCAACTGCTGGATAATCGGTTCCTCGATAAGACCTCCATATGTGATGGGAACATCCCAGGTTACTACTCCTTCATTTCGAATGATCTGTTTGGTATACCCGATAACCAACTCATCGGGAAACCTCGGACTGCCTTCCCCCCATGTAGATCCCAAGTAGCTCAAAATATGGTACTGCGCGCCATCCACAAAACGCTTGTTCTGGACAGGGAATACTTTGGAGATTTCTCCGGCAGTATAATCGTCATACTCCGTATGGGAGATCACCGGAACTTTCACGCCTGGGTTGAAGGCCACGATACTATCGGGATTCCCGGCTTTGAGTGCCGCCGCAAAGCTTTGGAAGTTTGGCGCATCAAGAGAACGATACATCGAATCAGCAAAATAACAACCATCAATCCACCATCCGCTTACCCTTGTTCCCCATCTCAACGACCATTCTGTAATAACGGCCTCCCACTTCTTTTGGAATTCGGCCAGTCTCAACCCTTTGCGTTCACGAGCGACCTTACTTTTTGGTTCGGCGTAGCGTGAGCCTTGTTCAGTGGTTACGACAATCAGCTTTTTCCCCTCCGGATCGTAGGGAAGTTCTTTATACCCGTTTTCCCATTCCAATTTCTCTTTGGCAATAGGATCCCGATCAGGAGCGCCGCTAGGGAGATAAACTAGCAGCTTGATATTCTTCGACGCAAGAGCTTCGGAAAGATCACTGACAAGATCCCTCCTGGAGCATTTACTTGGACGAATTCCCACGATCGAATCATACGTTTCATTCGGCGCGCAATAATGCCCCGTATTTTGACCGATCGTCAGCAGAAAATAGTTTGCTCCAACATTCTCCAATTGGGAAGCGAGGCCGTCCACATCGAAGCGATCTACACGCTCATTCCATTGCTCTGCACTGATCTGACTGCCTGCCGCAGAACCACTCGGCGGTTTGGGCAAATAGTGGCAGCACACCCCCCACCTGGCATTTTTAAACCAATCGACATTGCTTTTGGATTCCATGCTCAATTCCCCCTCTGTATTTAGAATATTTCGCCTGTTATTGATCAAGTCCTCTCCTCCTAGAATTAAAAAAGAAGCACCTCGGCTGTAGACCAAAGTACTTCTTGTTTCCCATTGGCATCTTTTTTACTGTTATCCAGTAGGCTTAACCACCATAAGTATGATGATGACAAAAGTCAGTACATGCACGGTAAGTTCCAGCGGAGCAACTTTTTTCATCGAATCAATGAACCCTGCAGGGATTTCTTCCCCTTGGCTTGCCATCACAAGTTGACCCACTTTCTTCATGTTGGGTTCAACAAAACCAATGATGACGATTTCTATCACGATAAATAACAAAAGTGCGAGATCTAGCCATAATAAAGATAATCCTAATTTCCCAACGATCATTAATAAAATTCCCGAGATAATTAATGTGATGCCACCAGTTTTTGGGAATATATTGATTCTCTGAATGATTCCAAACACAAATCTTAGCTGGCTGCCTGTTTTCGCCGAATTTCCTAATATCGGAAGAATAAATGCAGGACCAATTCCGATAACAGCAGCTAGTACATGCACTACAACTAAAATGCCGTAAACAATATTCAAGAATTTTCCTCCTAAATCACGTTTTACTATGCAAACCAAGCTCGCGAAGATCGGAATTGCTTTCAATCAAAAGGCAAGAGGCGATACAGCGGCCGGATCCCTGTGGGATCCAGACCATTATATTGCCTCTTGGGATGTTTCAAGAAGCCTGCATGAAATAATGAGTTGAATCGATTATTTGGTAGCGATATTGATAGATTGTGTGCTTTGATCCCAAGACACTTTGTATCCAAATGCTTGAGCCAGGATCTGAACTGGAACAAAAACATGATCGTTGATCAGTTGCGGAGCTTCATTTAACGCTGCAGTCTGACCGTTTATTTTTACTGTCCTGGAACCAAGATCAACAACAACCGTAGTATTCCCTTTGGTAGCAGTTGCAGTTTGCGTTGCATCATTCCAAGCAACCTGTGCACCCAAAGTCTCGAATACTTTTCTGAGCGGAACCAAAGTATGATCGTTTGATAAAAACGCTGTCTGATCGGAATCAAGACCTTGTCCGTCAATGTTTACAATCACACCGTTACTTGGCAGTACGTTGACTTTACCGTACATGCCCATCATGTCGTGCAGCAAACACCGATACTGATAATTACCAGCGTTATCAAAAGTCAGTGTATAAGATTGGCCAGGCAGCAAGAGGCCCGAGTTGAAGTACCCTTCTCCTGAATATGTCGCGCCTCCAGTTGGTGTATACATGAGACCTTCATTCGGGACATCGCTCCAGTTAGAAGGCAGGAAACTGATTGTATGAGCTTCATTGCCGCCCCATTGTTTCCACACGACAGTATCACCGACATGAATGTTCAGCGTCTCTGGTAAAAACCGCTCGTCAGAAAAAGAGAGATAATTGACTATGCCACTAGCCACAGCGCTGCCGCTGGAGTCATTGACGTCGACGAACCAGATGCCCTGAGGGATCGCCAAAGCCTGCACCGTACCCGTTACGTCTGCTGTGCCGTCAGATGCCGCCGTAAAAGAATTGATCTGTGATCCTGCTACCGCTGCTCCACTGTCACTTTTGCCTGCATCTAGCGCCGGGGAATAGTTCTTGCCAGGTGTCAACCCTGCTAGTTTCAGCTCAATGTTCCAAGTTCCGGGTTTCGCCATGCTTAGTGTCGTGGTGCCAGAAACACCAGAGTTGTTTTGAGACGATAGATTTAGGCTATAGGTTAGCGGTTCGGGGAGATCTGATTGAACCTCCCACACTGTTGTGCCGTCTGGGCCAGGCTTGCTTGCATTCTGAAAAGAACTCGCTGCATTTTGCGCGGCGGTCAGATCAGCTTGCGATTCCTGTGCAGCAAGCGTGTCATATTGAGATTGTGTCATTGGATATGCCGTACCGGAAGGCTGTACAATGATGACACCTTGCATGCCTGGATGCATCAAGCAGTGATAAGTGTAAATACCTGGTTTGGTAAAGTTTAAGGAGTAAGTGTTACCTGCCATGAGCATACCCGAGCTGGTAAGTGTGGCACCGTCATAAGAATTCCCGCCAGCGGGTTTGTCCCAGCCTGGAGTTACCGTACTAGGAAACTTGCCATCGCTGCCTGCAAAACTGACTGTGTGATCCCCGGTAAACTTGAAGTTCACCGTGTCTCCTGCATCAATCGTCATTACATTCGGAAAAAATGACATCGCTTGAAATGCTTGATCCGATGTGGCGCCACCGACTAACATCGTCCACTGCTGACCCGCTGCTGCAGGTGCGGGAGCCGAACTGGTGGATGCAGAGGGCATGGATCCCATCGACCCCATTGAATCCGCAAAAGACAACGGAGTTAACATCACCATCAAACTTAGCGAGGCCCCCGTGGCTGTTGAATACTTGAACAACTTTTTATTTCCTTTCACTAATGACCAATCCTTTCCCTTAACTCTAGAATCAAAGACAACTATTGTCATCAGCGTTCATTTTACGGGACTATTTCAATTGCGCTGTCTCATCTTTTGTCTTAACTTTGGTTCACAGTCTCATATTTGTCTCAAATTTGTCTCACGATTTAAAAGGAATCCAGTTTCTTTTGTAGAATACAACTACTTGGCAAAGACTACCAAGACATTGTGTACAGACTAGTACAGAATACAGAAAATTCCGAGTTTGGGTGACATATGATGGGCAGTTTAAAAGAAGCTTTATCTATTGAGCGAAGCCGCTTATTTGTAGGGAGAAAGACAGAACTTGCGTATATGCAAAATTGGTTGGAACAACAGCGCGCGCCAACTGAAGTAGTCTTTATCTCAGGTATGGGCGGTATTGGAAAAACTGCGCTGCTGCTCCAATTTTTAAATATGGCGCAAGATGAAAACATGCTATGTATATGGCTGGACGGTCGCGTTTGCACAGAAACCCCCGCTGGATTTCTAGAGTATCTCCATTCATTTCTGTTTCGCAAATCCAGTTTCACGGCTTCGTCGAAGCCTTCCATGTTGGAAATTGTCACGGCGATGACCCGCAAACGTACGCTGTTGTGTATCGATAATTATGAGCATCTGCAGCGAATAGAAGGCTGGCTGCGTGAAGTATTTCTCCCTGAACTTTCTGCAACGGGGCTCATTGTCGTACTTGCGTCCAGACAGGACGTGGCGATCAATTGGCAGAACGATTTAGCTTGGGGAACGCGCGTCAGACAAATGAACCTGTCTCCCATTTCGCAACTTGAGGCTCAAGACTTTTATCTAAATATTGGATTGGCCAACCGCCCTGAGATTGAGCGACTGGTCTATGAAACCAAAGGTCTGCCGCTCGCAATGGCACTGTCTGCCGAAACGGCAATGCTGACAAATATAGGGGAACAAACCTTCAAATGGCCCGTTTCCCGGCTGGTAAGCGCAGAGCTGCTGCGTGAAGTTGCCAGATCCGATTTGCAGGAAATCTTGGATGTTCTCTGCATTTTGCCACAGGCAAATACCGAATTGCTTAACCGAGTGCTAGGTGGCCACTTCACGACCCTGCAGCTCCATCAGTTGAGCCAACTTTCCTTCGTGCGCCCCACGATGGATGGCTTCGCGCTGCATGATGTCGCGCGCGAACATTTATATCAGGACTTTCTACAGCGCGAACCCGTCAGGTACCAAACACTACGCCTTCGAATCGTCGAGGATGCTTGCAGGCAGTTGAAAAAAGCTGCTGTCAATGATAAAAAACGGATTGCTGCAGATTTACTGTCGATCTGTAGAGATTCCTTCTATATGGGCAGCATCTCATTGATGTCCAGCAATACGATATCCATTACCATGGAGTCCTTTCGCAACGAGGACCTCCCCCACTTGCATAGACTGATCACTGAAGAAGGGCAGATGGCCATTCCCCTTGAATCGAACGCAAAAATTCACCAGCTGTTGGATGCTTTAGCTGAACAGTTTCCTGAGGCTATTCGTGTCTTCCGTTCAGCCGCTGGCATTCCTCTAACTTTTATAGCAGGAGTACTGCTCTATCGGGAGACCTTTGCTTTTTTGGAACCCTTTATCCCTCACGTGCTGGATTGCTGTTTGCCGCTCGAAGCGAACTCCATCAAGCAGCTGCCGCATGAAGAGGCAGATACTTATTATCAGCTGCTAGGCGCTTCCACTAGCAGCGACCCAGATTACACGTATTATGAATTGAACGGCATTCTGCTCACAGATACTTTGTCCCTCAACTCGGCTGTCGGCAT
>JAQBPP010000218.1 GCA_028287455.1 Bacilli bacterium
GGTACAGGCGGGTGATGTACAAACAGTAGATGTGTCAGTAGAAGGTTTGACCATCAATGTTCAGGGTGTATTCAAAAATGGGAGTAAGTTCTCAACGCGCTCTTTATTCCTGGAAAGCTTCGGAACAGATCTGAAATCCTGGGCACAAAACAATGGGGTCGTAGTCAAAGTAGAACCTCCACCCAGGGAGAATATCTGGCTGACCATTTTGACCTCTTTAATTCCATTTGTCTTGATGTTTATTTTGTTCTTCTTCCTGTTTAATCAGGCGCAGGGCGGCGGTTCAAAAGTAATGAACTTCGGCAAAAGCCGTGCGAAGCTTTATACAGAGGAGAAGAAACGAGTTACTTTTGACGACGTAGCGGGTGCAGACGAAGAGAAAAATGAGTTAATAGAAGTGGTGGAGTTCTTAAAAGATCCGCGGAAGTTTTCAGTGCTGGGCGCCCGCATTCCCAAAGGCGTCTTGCTGGTGGGACCTCCGGGTACTGGTAAAACGCTGCTCGCTCGGGCTACTGCTGGAGAAGCAGGTGTTCCCTTTTTCTCCATTTCCGGTTCTGATTTCGTCGAAATGTTTGTGGGTGTCGGAGCGTCCCGTGTGCGGGATCTGTTTGAAAATGCCAAAAAGAATGCCCCATGTATTATCTTTATCGATGAAATTGACGCAGTGGGCCGCCATCGCGGCGCCGGTCTTGGCGGGGGTCACGATGAACGGGAACAAACGTTAAACCAGCTGCTTGTGGAAATGGATGGTTTTGCCGGCAATGAGGGAATTATCATTATCGCAGCAACGAACCGGCCTGATATCTTGGATCCTGCATTGCTGCGGCCAGGCCGTTTTGACCGACAAGTAACTGTCGACCGTCCTGATGTGATCGGTCGTCAAGCCATTCTCAAAGTGCATGCACGGAATAAGCCGCTAGCCGATGATGTAAATTTAGAAGCGCTTGCCAAAATTACGCCCGGCTTTACTGGTGCGGATTTGGAGAATCTGCTGAATGAAGCGGCGCTGCTTGCGGCACGCCGCAATAAGAAGGCGATTGAGCAGTCCGAATTGGACGAAGCAATTGATCGCGTCATCGCAGGACCTGAGAAGAAATCGCGCGTTTATTCAGAACGCGAGAAGAAACTCGTCGCTTATCATGAAGCGGGTCATGCGGTTGTGGGTTACTTTTTGGAGTATGCAGATGAAGTGCACAAAGTGACCATCATCCCTCGCGGCGTGGCAGGCGGATACACTGTAATGCTGCCGAAGGAAGATCGCTGGTTTATGACGCGTCATGAAATGCTGGATCGCGTGTCTGGTCTGATGGGTGGTCGCGTAGCAGAAGAAATCGTGCTTGGTGAAATCAGCACGGGTGCATCCAATGACTTACAGCGTGCGACCGATATTATCCGGCGCATGATTACCGAATACGGGATGAGTGAAAAATTGGGCCCCCTGCAATATGGGACCAAACAAGGCAATCAAGTGTTCCTGGGTCGGGATATCACTTCTGAGCGAAACTATTCGGATACAATCGCTTATGAAATTGATAAAGAAATGTTTGATCTGGTGGAACAATGCCATCGCAGAACAACTGAAATGCTTACTCTGCATCGCGATAAACTGGACTTGTTGGCTCAGGCATTGTTAGATAAAGAAACGCTCAACAAGGCTGAGATCGAACAATTGCTGGGACAGGATCAGGGCCCGAAGGGACCGAGCTTGCTTGTGGATTCCAAGGCACCGTCTGCATCCGCTGACGAGCCTGAACTGAACGAGTGATCCTTATATTCTGGAGTGTGTTTCTTTGAACCAGACTGCCCGCATTTCATAGGGTTGTCTGGTTTCTAAGTACTGAGAATGTATATTCTGACGAGGTGAGGAACCTATGGAAGGATTAGAGTTAAGGATAGTCCAGCGGATTGTTGCAAACGCGTTGGAGGAAGATGTGGGATTTGGAGATATTACCACGCTTAGCATTGTACCGGAAGGTACAGAAGGGCACGGGGACATTCATGCGAAGGAAGCTGGTATTATCGCTGGCATCGATGTTGCGGAACATGTCTTTCACTCGATCGACCCGCATTTATATGTCCAGAAGTTGATCAAAGATGGACAGGCAGTTGGCGCTGGAGATAAGCTGATGGAAATCCACGGCTCAGCCCGAGCGATTTTAACTGCGGAGCGTGTCGCGCTTAATTTATTGCAGCGCATGTCAGGAATTGCCACACGAACCGCACGTTTTGTGGAGTTGGTACGCTATTATAATGCGAAGATAGTGGACACACGCAAGACAACGCCCGGTTTAAGGGTCCTCGAAAAGTATGCGGTGCGGGTTGGCGGCGGCCGCAATCATCGATTCGGTCTATTTGATGCTGTGTTAATTAAGGATAACCATATTGAGATTGCAGGCGGTGTCAAGGAAGCCATCGTGGCAGCCAGGCATCGTATTGCTCACACGACGCGCGTGGAAGTGGAATGTGAGACGTTAGCGCAGATCGAAGAAGCGCTGGAGGTCAAAGCAGATATCATCATGCTGGATAATATGTCACCAGAAGTCATGGAACAAGCAATTGAGCGAATTGGCGGACGTGCGATTACTGAGGCGTCAGGTTCAGTCACGGAAGAAACAGTGGTGGAAATCGCGAAAACAGGCGTTGATTATATCTCAATTGGTGCATTAACTCATTCTGTTAAATCGCTTGACATCTCGCTGGACATTGTCAGTGAATCGACACCCTGACGAACAATAGCGGCGGGGCGCATGGAGGATTTCAAACATGCTGTTAGTGATAGATGTTGGGAACACAAATATAGTCCTGGGCGTTTACCAAAACGCCAGTTTGCTGCATCACTGGCGCATCAATACGGTTCGGGAGCGCACGGAAGACGAACTTGGAATCTTAATTAAAAATTTGTTTGCAGACCAAGGGATGAACCACCTGGACATCGACGGAATCGCCATTTCTTCCGTAGTTCCGCCGATGATGCTTGCACTTGAGCGAATGTGTGAAAGGTACTTTGGCGTTAATCCGTTAATCGTTGGACCCGGGATTAAAACGGGACTGCCGATTATGATGGAAAACCCACGCGAAGTGGGAGCTGATCGAATTGTGAACGCGGTAGCCGCGATCGAGGGGTACGGCTCACCGCTTATTATTGTGGATTTCGGTACAGCTACTACGTTTTGTGTCATCAATGAAAAGGGGCATTATCTGGGCGGGCCGATTGCGCCAGGCATCGGAATATCCACAGATGCCTTGTTTTCCCGTGCAGCCAAACTGCCTCGAATTGAATTGGTGCGACCGGCGTCAGTGCTTGGCCGCAACACTATTTCTTGTATTCAATCTGGGGTGTACTATGGATTTATCGGACAGGTAGACGGAATTGTTACACGGCTGCGAGGCGAAATGCAGCTGCCGTTCAAAGTTGTCGCTACTGGAGGATTTGCAAAACTGATCGCGCCAGATTCTCTGACCGTTCAGCATGTAGACTCCTTTTTAACGTTAACAGGGCTGCAGTTAGTCTGGGAACGGAATCATGCTGAATAACATTTTGCAAGCAAATGGTACATTTTGTAACAACCGGGAGAATTAGTTGTAGAAAATTGTGTATCAAATGTGAGAGAAGCTAACAGAACCTATTGACCAAAGAGAACCTCCTAGTACATAATTAGTTTATCATTTTTCTGCAATAGGATAGGAGGAGGAACATCTCACTTATGGATCAAGCGTCGATTAAATCCCTTGTTCGTGATCACGGTGTTGAATTTATTGTCCTGCAATTTTCCGATGTAATTGGAAACCTGAAGCAGTTTGAACTTCCTGTATCTCAATTGGATAAGGTTTTAGATGGAGATGTCATGTTTGACGGATCTTCAATTTTGGGATTCACTGAGATTGATAACTCTGACATGTACTTAGTTGCTGATTTAAACACTTTTGCGATTATTCCCTGGACGGAAGGCAGAGAAGCTCGATTTATTTGCGACATCTTTACCGGTGACAAACAACCGTTCGCAGGCGATCCTCGCACAGTGCTGAAAAATGTGATTGCTAAGTCAGAATCACTTGGTTTTAGTACATTTAATGTGGGACCAGAACCTGAGTTTTTCCTCTTCCCGCTGGATGAGAATGGACGTCCTGTATTTCAATTATCGGATTCGGTTGGCTATTTTGACGTTGGCGCGAAGGATGAAGGCCAACGGTGTCGTCAAGCGATTACCCGCAATCTGCATGCGCTGGATTTTGAAGTTGAAGCGCTTCACCATGAAGTGGCAAACGGACAATCAGAAGTTGACTTTAAATATGGAGATGGCCTTGTAACTGCAGACCGAATCCTTACCTTCAAATGGGTAGTCAAGGAAATTGCTGCTCAATGCGGTTTCCATGTTACATTCATGCCAAAACCGGTAGCACGTATTAATGGTTCAGGCATGCACGTTCATCAATCTCTCTTCACTTCAAGCGGCAACGCATTCTACGACGCGAATGATGCTCAGGGATTGAGCGTCACAGCACGCCAATACATCGCAGGTATCCTGAAGCATGCCAAGGCATTTGCAGCGATTACCAACCCAACGATCAACAGTTATAAGCGTTTGGTGCCTGGTTACGAAGCGCCTTGCTACATTGCCTGGTCCTGCTCTAACCGTTCAGCGCTTGTTCGAATTCCTGCTTCGAGAAAAGCAGGTACCCGTGCAGAAGTACGTAATCCAGATCCAATGGCTAACCCATATCTTGCGTTAGCTGTGATGCTTGCATCTGGTCTCGACGGCATTGAGAACAAACTCGAATTGCGTCCTGAAACCAAGGAGAACATTTACCATATGACCACCTCTCGCCGAGCAGAATTAGGCATTGATTCACTGCCGGGAAGTCTGTCTGAAGCGCTTGATAACCTGGAAGGCGACAGTGTGTTGACAGCTACTTTGGGAGAGCACTTGTTGAATGCTTACCTAGGGCTGAAGCGTGCAGAAGCAGACGAGTATCGTTTGGAAGTTCACGCTTGGGAAATCGAAAAGTACGGCAACTAATTTTTAATCGAAATCAACCCTCTGAGAAGTTCTCAGAGGGTTTTTATGTACACGGAAGTTTAAGTTTTAGGGTCGTCCCTTTTTCAATTTATAAACAAAGTGTAACTTTCTTAACCTTCAGTAGGCGAGAAAAAGTGTTCATTCCTTCCGACCGACTTTGCTTGCAACTGAGGGAGTAAGCAATGAACACTTTTCCTGCAAATAGGGTATTCTGGAGAAGAAGGGGGAATCAGAATGCCAGATTATATCGTGCGCGGAACTGCATTGGATGGAAAAGTCAGGGTTTTTGCAGTCCAAAGCACAGAACTCGTGGAAGAACTCCGGCGTCGCCAAGGCACTTATCCGGTTGTCACCGCTGCCTTAGGACGCACTGCTACGATGGGCGCCATTATGGGGATCATGCTCAAAGGGGAAGAGAAACTAACGATACAAATTAGCGGCAAAGGCCCAGTAGGCCAAATTGTTGTCGATGCGAACGCGTTTGGAGATGTGCGAGGCTATGTAACCCATCCGGATGTGCTTGGGGGCGCCAATGAACTAGGAAAGTTGGATGTTCGGGGGATTGTAGGAACAGACGGCTTTTTAACTGTCATCAAAGACCTCGGCATGAGGGAACCTTATCGTGGACAAGTGGAACTCATTTCTGGCGAGCTCGGCGAAGACTTCGCGTACTACTTTAGCCAATCGGAGCAAACGCCGTCCGCAGTTGGCGTGGGGGTTCTGCTTAACCGGGAGGATGCTTCAGTTCGTGTGGCAGGCGGTTTTTTAATCCAGCTGCTGCCAGGACTTGAGGATAAGGAAATTACGGAGATCGAGCGTTCAGTGGGGCAAATCCCGAGTGTAACATCCATATTGGCAGACGGCACAACGCCTGAAGGATTGCTGCAGCGTGTGTTTCCGGACAGTCTGCGCTTATTGGAGAAAGTGCCAATTCAATTCAAATGCAGATGTGACCGTGATCGACTGAAGAGTGTGCTGGTTTCATTAGGAGAGCAAGAACTGCGCGATATACTGGTAAAAGAAGGCCACGCTGAAGTGGTTTGTACCTTCTGTCAGGACGAGTATCAGTTCGATAAAGAGGATTTGCAGGAGCTGCTCAATCAGGCAGTAAATCGTTGACACGTTCGAAAATCAGGGTGTAGTATATTGGTATAAAGCGATTTGGATAGTCGGTATTATTGTACATACGATGAAATGAGAAATTGGAGGGTGATTCTTGTGGCAATTATTGCAAATAACATTGCAGAATTAATCGGAAATACCCCAATCGTCAAACTTAGCTCGTTTGGTGGCGGGGATTCGGCAGACATTTACGTAAAATTGGAATGGTTCAATCCTGGTGGTTCCGTGAAAGACCGGATTGCTTTATCCATGATTGAAGAAGCGGAAAAAGACGGCACATTAAAACCGGGAGCTACACTTGTAGAACCCACTTCCGGAAACACGGGAATTGGTTTGGCTATGATCGCTGCTGCGAAAGGGTACAAAGCAGTTCTGGTTATGCCAGAAACGATGTCCTTGGAGCGCAGAAACTTGTTAAAAGCATACGGCGCTGAACTAGTGCTGACACCAGGAGCAGAAGGCATGAAAGGCGCGATTGCCAAAGCTGCCCAGTTGGGTCAAGAAAACCCATCCTGGTTCCAACCTCGCCAATTCGATAATCCAGCCAACCCCAAAGTCCATCGTGAAACAACCGCGGTTGAAATTTATGAAGCGTTTGGCGGTAAGCTCGATGCAGTTGTGATTGGAGTTGGAACGGGTGGTACATTAACTGGTGTAGCACAAGTGTTGAAAGAAAAAATCGGTCCGCAATTTAAAGTGGCAACTGTAGAACCTACAAATTCTGCCGTGATTTCAGGTAATGCTCCTGGTCCGCATAAGCTGCAGGGACTTGCTGCAGGATTTATTCCATCAATTCTGGACACAGCTTTAATTGATGAAATCTACTTGATTGACAATGAAGAAGCGTTTGAAACAGCAAGAACAGTTGCTCGTAACGAGGGCTTGCTCGTGGGAATTTCTTCCGGAGCCAACATTCTCGCAGCTGCCAGATATGCGAAGAAACTGGGTGCCGGTAAAAAGGTTCTTACTATTTCGCCTTCAAACGGTGAACGGTATCTCTCGACACCTTTATTCCAATTCGACTAAGCAGTTGTCGCCTAAAAAATCAGGAAAGATGTATCTGCCCAGCAGATGCATCTTTTTTTACTAGTAAAGAAAGTGTAAACTTTCTTTACCATCAGTCGGTGTTCCACAGTGGTAAGATAGGAACATTAGATGAAACAGGGAGTCAGGTTCAGCTATGCAATTAGAAAACGAACAGCTGTTCAAATCAAATGAATCGTCCGGTAAACAAGGAAAACAACTGCTTGGTATGCAGTGGGGCAAACGCACCTATTTGATGGGAATTTTAAATGTGACGCCGGATTCCTTTTCTGATGGCGGGCGTTTCTTCGATCCGGGTCTGGCAGTGGAGCATGCACTGCGGCTGCAGGAGGACGGTGCGGATATTCTGGATATCGGCGGGGAATCCACCAGGCCGGGCTATCAAGCCGTGCCGATTCAAGAAGAGATCAACCGGATCGTACCAGTCATCCGTGCACTGCGGGATCAGCTAAAAATCCCAATATCAGTGGACACTTATAAGTCTGAAGTGGCAGACGCAGCCCTTGGTGCCGGCGCACACGCGGTCAATGATATTTGGGGGTTGAAACGAGATGCTGCGATGGCTGAAACAGCTGCCAAGCACCGGGTGCCTGTGTTTCTCATGCATAACCGGACAAAGCCTGCCCCCAGTAATCCAATGGACCATGTGCTGCGGGAACTGCAGGAGTCGATCGCGATTGCCAGGCAGGCGGGTATTCCAGCGGAGCAGATCGTGCTCGATCCCGGAATTGGCTTCGGTAAAACATATGAGGACAATTTGGAAGTATTATGCCGGTTAAAGGAACTAACATTGCTTGGTTATCCCGTCTTGCTCGCAACTTCCAGAAAATCAGTAATTGGAAAAACGCTGAATTTGCCCGCAGATCAGCGTCTGGAAGGAACGGCGGCCACCGTTTCGGTTGGAATCGTTTTTGGCGCTGATTTAATTCGGGTGCACGACGTACGTGAAATGAAGCGTGTGGCGATGATGACCGATGCCATTGTTCGGCTGCAGGGAAAAACATGCAGCAGTGGGGGGTAGACTTTGCTGTCAAATCTTGATATCATGTGCATTCGTGATGTAACCCAGCTCGCAGCGCTGGGGGCAGATCCAGGATTTGCCATTGATGCCATCGCCCTAGGTGCGAACCTCGGTGATCGTTTGCTGACAATTCAGAGCGCCGTTAAGGATCTAACAGCTTTAACGGGGATGTCGCTGCAAAAGTATTCGTCCATATGGGAAACCGAACCAGTCGGTTATTTAAACCAGCCCAAGTTTTTAAATGCTGTCATTCTAGTAACTACCTCGCTGCGTCCCGCAGAATTACTGGAGTTTCTTTTAAAGATCGAGTCGAATTATTTACGTGTTCGGACAATCAAAGAAGGTCCGCGCACTTTGGATTTGGATTTGTTATATATGGACAATGAAGTAATTTCTGACAAATGGCTGACACTGCCTCATCCAAGACTGCATGAAAGAGCCTTTGTATTAGCTCCCTTGCAAGAGGTGGCTCCTGAATGGCATCATCCAGTTTTGGGGTTGACCGTGAAGGAAATGTGGGAACAGTTATCCGACCGGGAGGGAATTCAGCAATGCAAGAGGACTTTGGTCGAAAAATGAGAGCG
>JAQBPP010000228.1 GCA_028287455.1 Bacilli bacterium
CAAGGACTAAAAACCGAAACAGATCGCATCACAGTCTGCGCTTCCGCCTGACGATCTTTTTCAGCCAGCCAAACAGGTGATTCCGGCAGAAACATGTGAATAACCAGGGCATAAAAAACTGGCAGAGCAGAAATAGCGAAAAAAACTCGCCAAGCAACTGTAGAAGGAAAATTAGGCAGAATCAATAGTCCCAACAGAGGCGCAAGAAAGTACCCCACTGACAGGAAAGCATCCAATAATCCGCTAAAGAAGGTGCGCTGCTTGCCGCCAACGAATTCGCTCACAATCGCATAAGGAAGTGGAAATACAGCACCCATACCAAGTCCGGATAAAAAACGAAAACAGACTAACATTTCGAAGTTTGTACTAAATGAGCAGAGAAGTGTGAACAGACTGTAAAATACAATTCCCCAAACCAAAATTTGTTTGCGTCCAAAGCGATCTGCAAGATACCCGGCTGGTATCAATCCAAGTACAATTCCGAACGTAGATGACGAGCTCAGCATCCCTGTCTCCTCAGGTGTCAGATGCATGATTTGTTTGATTGGCTCTAAAATAACTCCTAATGAACCGATGCTGAGCGACTCGATAAACCAGGCAAATCCGGCAAGCAGAATGATTTGCCAGGTCAACCGAGTCACCTGCAAACGTTCAATGGGCGGTGAATTTCCTGTCAATATCATGGCAACCCCTCCTTTAGCTCGCTCGACTTATCAGCCTTTCGTGCATTCTTTGCTGTTATTATCAAGTTTGTATCTGAAAGGGGCATTAACTGAAGCTGAAAAATTGCTGAAAATAGTTTATCGCTATAGGAATCGTGTAAGCTGGAACAGAGGTGACCGGAATTGTACCAACCCCAAGACGTTACAGTGCTTATAGTTGACGACGAAACCAATATCTTGCAATTTTTAGAGCTAGGCCTGCAAAATGAAGGTTACCAGGTGCTGACTGCCGAGGATGGGATTACTGCTGTCAATATCGCCATGGAGCATCATCCACATATCGCAATTCTTGACGTCATGATGCCGGGAATTGATGGCTTCGAAGTGTGCAGGATGATTAAAAAAGTGGGAAACGTGGCGGTGATCATGTTAACGGCTAAAGATGAAGTAGAAGACAGAGTAAAAGGGCTAACGCTTGGTGCAGACGATTACATGGTGAAACCGTTCAGTTTTCAGGAACTGCTCGCGCGGATACAAGCGAGGATTCGCAATCAGTTCCCGCAGTTAATGAGCGAAGTATTAGTGGGTCCTTTTCGGATCGATGACCGGCGCAAGGAAATTAGTTTCAAAAACGAAGTTCTTGCACTTTCTACAACTGAGTATGAACTGCTGAAATATATGGTGATTAATCAAGGCCTGGTACTTAGTAAATCAGTCATCTTAGATCAAGTGTGGGGATATGATTTTGGCGGGCAAGACAACATTGTGGAAGTTTACGTTCGCTCGATCAGAGAGAAGCTCAGCGACCGAAATCACCAACTGATTCGTACTATTCGAGGCTCTGGATATCGGGTAGACCTGCCGTGAAAAAGATCACAAAAGCTCGTATCAGTCGGTTTTTTCTGCCTCGTTCCCTAAGTTATCAACTTTTATCGCGTTCGCTATTGATCCTGTCCTGCCTGCTGCTGTTCATCGGTATTTTGCAGTATGCTCTGATGCAGCAATTTTTGTACAACAATAAAGCGGAAAGCATTCAGAGTCAAATTCGGGCAGTTCCTTATCAAGCGTGGCAGCAGATTAAGAATAATTTAGGAGATACTCATATTACTAGTCAGATTTCTTCCCTTCGATCATTTGAAACAACAGTCGCATTCATAGATCTGGATGGCAAATACTATGATTTGTCTGCAGATGTAAATTATGGCTCGGCACCCCATTTGCCTGCGCAAGACTACAATCAAGCGTTGCATCAGCAGAAAGCTCAAATCAACTATCGTATTATTAAAGATAGTCGGGACGGCAACCAATTGGTGATTGTTCAACCAGTAGGCTCACACGGAGATCCATTAGGAATCGCGCAGGTAAGCACACCTGTTGGGCCGTTGCAGGAGGTACTGGTCCGGCAGTTGACCATTTTCTTATTCCTTTCCCTGGGTGCATTTGTCGTTGGACTGTTAACTTTTTTGCCAATTTTACGCCGAACCCTAATCCCCTTATCACGTATGGTGGAAACAGTCGAACGAATTAATGCAGGCAATCTGGATGAACGGTTGCCATCACAGCAAGGGCAATTGGAAATCGAACGTCTGTCTGTTTCTTTTAACAACATGTTGAAAAGATTGGAATTGTCTTTTGACACCGAAAAAGAAGCGAAAGAAAATATGCGTAGGTTTGTGGCTGATGCTTCACATGAACTCCGAACACCTTTAACATCGATTCATGGATTTCTGGAAGTGCTGCTGCGCGGTGCGGTGACAAATCCTGATCAACTGCGTAAAGCGCTGCAAAGCATGTATGGTGAATCAGAACGACTGAATAAATTGGTGCAAGATCTGATTTTCTTAGCCAGACTTGATCGTGCACCTGAATTTGAACTGAAGGAAGGTCGATTAGATCTTATGATGCGCGAGATGGAAACGCAGCTTCGGCTGCTTGCAGGTGAAAGAGCGGTAAATTTTGATATTGAGGATGATGTACATGCCAGGTTTGATCCAGATCGGATCAAACAGGTAATGCTTAACCTTTTTCAAAATGCAGTTCAGCATACGGACGCTAAAGATGGAATGATCCTTGTCTCCTTGAAACAGGAAACTGACGAAATTACCATAACTGTACAGGATAACGGAGCAGGTATTCCAACAGAGCATTTATCCCGTTTGTTTGAACGGTTTTATCGAATTGATTCCGCTCGTTCCCGGCTGCACGGTGGTGCAGGCCTTGGTTTATCCATCACAAAATCGATTGTAGAAGCGCATCGAGGGACGATCCATTACGAGAATCTGCCTGAAAAAGGGGCACGTTTCAGTGTCCAGCTTCCATCTTTAAGTAAAGGTCATCAGAATTAATCACTG
>JAQBPP010000238.1 GCA_028287455.1 Bacilli bacterium
CCGTAATCCAAAGAATCAACAATTTCAAGAAACAAGGGGGCATATTTACGTTAGCTACAGGGCGAACTCTGGCCAGCACGCTTCCCTTTATCCGTAGCTTGAACCTGACCACACCGGTAATTCTTTATAACGGGGCCAAAATCTATCACCCGGTCGATCAATGCTATCTCATAGAACATTTACTACCGCCCGCATCCGTTGTACGTACACTCGATATGTATCTGTCTACCGGTAAATCAGTGGGTTTAGATTTACTAGTCTTTCATCAGGAACAAATTTATTCCTCCAATTTATCAGAGGCAGTACTTCGACTTGCAAGTAAAGATAAGGTTAGTGTCAAAAAAAAACCATTCGAATACTTCTACAAGATCTGTCAATCGATTAACAAAATGATGTTGATTGGCTCGGAAGATAAGATCCGCAATTTCCAGCAAGAGATCGGGATGGCACTTAATTCGGTACAGTCCGAGCCCAGTTATTTAGAGATTTTGCCACCGAAAATTAACAAAGGGACGGCTCTTTTACACTTCATCAATATGGTTGGAGGGCACCCAGATGAATTTGCCGCTGTGGGAGATAACCTGAATGACCTGGAGATGGTGGGGATGCTTCGCCATGGCATCGCAGTCAAGAATGCTCATCCAAGACTAAGAGAAGTGTGCGTATGGGTCACTAGCCATACTCATGATCAAGACGCGCTGATCGACGTCTTCGACTATGTTGAAGTGCATAATGAAGCTATAAAGTTCCAATAGGCTCGAAATAAATATCATCATCGTATTTCTGGTAGGTGTCAGGCGGGAAAACATTCGAAGCTCGAGTCACAGAGTGTTGGGAACAGAGCCGCTCATACGATGCGTTTCCGAATGGCTTCTCGCAGAAGGTCACGGTCAACCCCTGATGGCAATTTCACCTGGACGGTATAGGTCTGTTCTCCAAACTCTTTGACGTTCACTCTTGCTTGTCCACTTGTTACTTGTTCAAGTTCTTCTTCAAATGCGTGTACCGGCACCGAATAGGGCAAAGGGACTGTATAAAGTTCCATTCCAGAATTCGATACAATCGTGATGACTGAGATAATTACGGACGAGTTAGGCAAGATCCTTCTCTGCCCGCCATCCAGTAGCACAGTATAGTACCAGTTGATGTCCAACACTCTACCGCTGTACTCGGTCCCACCGAACATATAAGTTTGAATCAGAATCGTCTGCCCAACAGCAAACGGTCTGAGAGTGAATAAAACGACCCCAGCAAATAAGTTCGATTACACCCGTGACGGCGCCACCCACCAAAATACTTCCGATTTGTATGTGAAGAAGATGCAGCGACACCACTAGGACAAATGAATAACCAATCGCACTAAACGCTCTGCTTAACAGCAAAGCAACCCGGACATCAGATTTACTTTTCTTTGTTGCTTTTGTAGTAATGATCCGACGCACATGTCGAATTAGCGAAACACCAATCACAAACCATATAATACAAAGACCCCACTGCATCCCAAGTTGACCCTGTTTCGGTATAGCATTGATGATCTCCGAATCTCGAGCAATGTTAAAAATGGTAGCCAAGGCGATGAGTAATATGAGTATGATCGTCATCCTCCGCCAAGGTTTTTCTGAATTGGACGGGGCTTCTCGTTGTAGGTTATTCACGGAAAGTTACACCCTTTTCACCACTTATGTGATGCTCCATAGATATTGTGTCAAATGTGATAGTAGCATGCCTCGTTTGAATCTGGTGTATCCTCCGGATAATGTAAAAATGAAGCTGGGCGAATTTGCAACAGCAGCGTTGTGTCGCTAAACAAGCTAATAGTTTGTCAAGAATGCCAGTGAAAAAGTGCTCGGACATGTGATAAGGTATAAAGTAGCCCACCAGTTGTATGGAAGTATGTATGATCTAAGGTTAACAGAATATAACTTGGGACGTTCATGAATAGGAGGCCAACTTAGTGAAAGCCGTTTACATAGAGGGTTATGGTGGAAAGGATCAGTTAAAGTTTGGTGAATTACCCATTCCTGCTGTGGGTCCGAACGATGTTCTGATTAAAGCGTATGCCGCTGGAGTGAATCCGGTGGACTGGAAAATCCGCGAGGGATACCTTAGGGGGTTTTTGCCGTATCAATTCCCACTAATTCTCGGGTGGGATGTAGCTGGAGTCATCGCTGAAGTTGGAGAACAAGTTCAGGGCTTTCATGTCGGGGACGAGGTTTTCTCGCGGCCGGCCACGGAGCGCAATGGGACGTATGCAGAGTATGTGTCAGTTGATGCAGCTCTGGTAGCCCGAAAACCTGGCAATATTTCATTTGAAGAGGCTGCGTCAGTGCCTTTGACCGGGTTGACTGCGTGGGAAGCACTGCATGAAATTGCTAAAGTATCCGCTGGACAAAGGGTCTTGATCCATGGCGGAGCGGGCGGCGTCGGGATCTATGCGATTCAGTTGGCCAAAGCGTTTGGGGCATATGTGGCGGCAACCGCAAGCGGGGCAAACGTTGAGTTTGTAAAATCGTACGGCGCTGACCAAGTGATTGATTACACAAAAGAAGCATTCGAGACTATTTTATCCGGTTACGATGTGGTGTTCGACACGATTGGAGGGGACGTACAGACCAAAAGTTTCACGGTGTTATCCAAAGGAGGAATACTGGTATCCATTGTGTCACAGCCTGATGAGCAGTTAGCGGAGCAGCACGGCATTCGAACCGGATACTTTTTCCTGCAGCCGGACGGTGAAAAGCTTGCCCGCCTGGGTCAACTGATAGAAGAAGGCAAGTTACGACCGGTTGTCAGTGCGGTGTTTCCGCTGGAGGAGACTGCACAAGCTCATGAATTGAGCGAAACTCATCATGCGAAAGGTAAGATTGTGTTGTCCATCCGCAACGCCAAGCAACAAGCACAGGGGAGTTCTTGATGGTAGAATTGTCACGTACAAAGTCATTCGTATTAATTTCTACTTTAGTTGTTATGTGGGGAGTTAGTTGGCCAATCTACAAAATTGCCCTTAACTATACCCCTCCGATTTTATTTGCTGGCATGCGCACATTGATTGGCGGCCTTCTTTTAGCAATTGTTACACTACCCAAATACAAGCAAATTCGGTTTAAAGAAACTTGGAAAGTTTACTTACTATCAGCATTGTTTAACTCTATTCTTTTTATTGGACTTCAAACGGTTGGCCTTAGATATTTACCCGAAGGCTTATTTACAGTGATTGTGTATTTGCAGCCTGTTGTGGTTGGACTGCTTGCGTGGCTTTGGCTTAGAGAACAGCTAACAGTCATGAAAATCCTCGGTTTAATACTCGGATTCTCCGGTGTAGGTATAGTCAGCATTACCAGTTTATCGGGCCATGTTTCAGTTCTGGGTATTGTCCTGGCGCTTGCTACTGCAGTTGGTTGGGCAATTGGTACGGTCTATATCAAAAAAGAGGGCAGCCATGTCGACGCGCTGTGGCTGGTGGCATTCCAATGTATTTTTGGAGGTTTGGTCATGACGGTGATCGGTTTTGGCACGGAAAGCTGGTCGAGCATTGTCTGGAATGCGCCTTATCTATCAGGGTTAGCATACGGCGCTGTTTTTGGAATACCTATCTCATGGGTAATATATTTTACACTTGTCCGTGCGGGGGACGCGAGTACGGTTGCAGCGTATACGTTTCTTGTGCCGCTGATTGCCATTTTAATTGGGGCACTCTTTTTACATGAAAGGATTACGATTTATCTTTTAGCTGGATTAGTATTGATTGTTGCTAGTATCTACCTGGTTAACCGCACTCCAAAACTTCATAAAACCACTTAATGTTGCTCCAGGTTCCAATAATGATGTTGACATAATCAGTATTTTATTGCACGTTTGAATGGGGGAGTATTCATTGGAAGCGGGGAGTTAAGGTGTTCCGAAATACTAAAACTGAACTTATCGCATATATAGCAAACAAAGAATTGTATGAATCATTGTATGATGGTCATCCGGATGCCATGTTTGTGATGGATAATCAAGGTTCTGTTGTTGATGGGAATGCATCGTTTGGGCTGTTAAGCGGATACGCTCGCAATCAATTAGCTGAAATGACATTAACATCTTTTGTTCCAGATGAAGATCCAGAACGGATTGATCACTATCTTAAGAATGCAATAAAGGGTCACACTGAGAAATTTGAAAGCACATTTTATCACA
>JAQBPP010000249.1 GCA_028287455.1 Bacilli bacterium
GTCAAGTTACTCCCGCTCAGGTGCAATCCGGGCCAGATTGATTCTAACGCCAGGGCCCATGGTGGAGGTCACCGAAATATTGCGGATGTATTGACCTTTCGCAGCAGCCGGTTTCGCGCGTTGAATCGTGTCCACCAGCGAATAGAAATTCTCGAGCAGCTTGTCGGCATCAAAAGAAGCTTTGCCAATTGGAGCGTGCACGTTGCCGTCCCGATCGGTGCGGTACTCGATACGTCCTGCTTTTAATTCCGAGATTGCACGGGTGACATCCGGAGTAACGGTTCCGGTTTTAGGGTTCGGCATCAAGCCTCTGCTGCCAAGAATTCGTCCAAGTTTACCAACCGAGCCCATCATGTCAGGAGTGGCCACAGCCACATCAAAACCTAACCAACCCTGTTGGATTTGGTTAATCAGTTCATCGTCGCCGACAAAATCTGCACCTGCAGCTTCTGCCTCTCTTGCTTTGTCCCCTTTTGCGAACACAAGCACGCGAACTGTTTTACCTGTACCTTGCGGAAGACTTACTGTGCCGCGCAGTGCCTGGTCAGCCTTCTTCACATCCAGGCCTAAACGAAAAGAGATTTCAACTGTTTCATCGAATTTAGCGGAAGCATTTTTCTTCACAATTTGAAATGCTTCTGCCGGTTCATAAGCGGCTTCTGGATCGTACTGTTTCAGCGCCTCCAGATATTTCTTCCCAACTGCCATTGTCATTTTCCTCCTTTGTGGTCATAACGGGAAACCCTCCCACGTGGTCCACACCAATTGATGCGGCCAAACCTGACTACTCTTTAATCAAAATACCCATGGAACGAGCAGTACCTTCTACCATGCGCATAGCCGATTCAACATTGGCAGCATTTAAATCTACCATTTTAGTTTCAGCAATTTCACGAACTTTGTCACGACCGATAGTAGCAACCTTTTTCTTGTTCGGTTCACCCGAACCCGATTCAACCCCTGCTGCCTTTTTCAGCAAAATAGCTGCAGGCGGCGTTTTCAGATCAAAGATAAAGGAACGATCCTCATATACGGTAATGACAACTGGAATAATCATACCGGCCTGATCTGCAGTACGAGCATTAAATTCCTTACAAAAACCCATAATATTAACCCCGGCTTGACCCAAAGCAGGTCCTACAGGAGGCGCTGGAGTAGCTTTGCCAGCGGGAATTTGCAGTTTAACGAGCTTCATCACTTTTTTCGCCATCAAAAACACCTCCTCTGGATTATAAGTGCAACTTCCCCATTATAATTTCTCAACCTGCGCAAAATCAAGTTCTAGTGGAGTTTCGCGTCCAAACATCGAGACAAACACCTTCAGCTTCTGTTTGTCTGCATGGATCTCCTCGATACTGCCAACAAAATTGGCAAAAGGGCCTTCCACAACGCGTACAGCCTCTTTAAGGGAAAAGTCGACACGATGCTTGAGTTCCTCAACACCCATCGATTTCATGATCGACCTGGCTTCATTGGGCATGAGCGCAGTAGGTTTCGATCCAGCTCCAGAGGAACCAACAAATCCTGTTACGCCTGGAGTATTTCGGACAACATACCAAGAGTCATCCGTCATAATCATCTCCACCAGCACGTAGCCTGGGAAAACCTTCTTCATCACACGCTTCTGCTTCCCGTTCTTCAGTTCCACTTCTTCTTCCATCGGAACCAGGACGCGGTAAATGCGGTCCTGCATTTCCATCGAAGTGACACGGCGTTCCAAATTCATCTTCACCTTATTCTCATATCCTGAGTAGGTGTGGACGACATACCAACGTTTTTCCATGTTATCTTCTGCCATTGTCCCTGGGGCGGTTCGCCCTTCCCCCCTAGTGCTGCTATGTGTTATTGAACCCCTAGTCCTATCAGCTTCAGCAGCCGAGCAATCCCGATATCCACTCCGAATGTCAGCGCAGCCATGATAACACAGGTGATCAATACGACAATCGTATAAGAAACGATTTCCTTACGAGTAGGCCATTTAACGCGTCCCAGTTCTGCCCAAGATTCCCGGAAAAAGTTCACCGCACTTGTTAATTTTCCCACACTGGCCCCTCCATCTTATCGGGTTTCACGATGAAGAGTATGATGTGAACAAAATCTGCAGTATTTCTTCAATTCAATTCGATCAGGGGTCGTTTTCTTGTTTTTCTTGGAAATATAATTGCGCTGCTTGCAGTCTGTGCAGGCAAGAATCACATTAACGCGCATCTATGACACCTCCCAGAGATTTGTTCGCAATCTAAAAGAGCCCGCCGAGAAGACGGACACTCCATTACCATATCATACTGCAGCTGCAATGTCAACTGACTCTGGCGTTTCATAATCCGACTGAAAAGCAGTCTTCAGATCACATCGCGAATTTCCAAATAGCGTTCGAGTTTGCGTTTGACTCGTTGCAATGCATTATCGATCGATTTCACATGCCGTTTGAGATCTACAGCAATTTCCTGGTAAGAACGTCCATCCAGGTAGAGCATCAAAACCCTGCGCTCCAAATCGCTCAGGATTTCTCCCATCTTCACTTCGATATCAATAAATTCTTCCTGGTTGATAATCAATTCCTCCGGATCAGTGACCCGTGTGCCGCAAATCACGTCCAGCAATGTCCGGTCAGAATCTTCATCGTAGATAGGCTTGTCCAGCGAAACGTACGAATTTAATGGGATATGTTTCTGCCTGGTTGCGGTTTTGATCGCGGTGATGATTTGACGGGTGATGCATAATTCTGCAAATGCTTTAAACGAGGCTAGTTTATCATCCCGAAAATCACGGATCGATTTATAAAGTCCGATCATGCCTTCTTGCACAATATCTTCCCTGTCGGCACCGATCAGAAAGTACGAGCGAGCTTTGGCCCGAACAAAATTTTTATACTTATGGATTAAGTATTCCAGGGCCCCATCATCACCCTCACGAACCTTCTCCACCAACATCTCATCCGCAATCTCGTCCAGTTCACGGAGAGGACTAGGTTCTATGTTTAAGCTCAATTCTCATCCCTCCGGAACACAGCTAAATCCCATCTCAGTGTTAGAAACAGTATACATTATGTAATCTAGGAGGGTCAATGTCGAACTTTTTCACTTGCGGCGCCACTTTTCAAGCAAATCAATCACCTTTTGATCCAAATGATCTGCTAAGGAATTGCGGGTTTGTGTGTCCTTCAATTGTTCAATTCGCCTGCGTGTGTGCGCTTTGGAGTCTTCGATCATGCGCCTAAGCTCGCCCGTGGCAATGCGCAAAGCGCCTTCGCCAAATGTAACCTGCCGCTCGATAGCGTCGTCCGTTACCACCCAAATATGGATATACTTGTCTCGCAGCGCTTCATATACCAGCCGTTCAATAAGTTCATCGGCGGTTTCATCTTCTTTGGTAAAGACAACTTGCAGCCGCCCTTTATAGACAAAGGAACGTGCACCCGGTGTTAGATAGGCATCGAAGACCACAATCGTTTGTTTCCCGGACACCGTCTGGTATTCCTGTAAAATTTCGAGCAACCGGTCCCGTGCAAGTTCCAGATTGTGCCGCTTGAGCTTGCTAAGTTCAGCCCAAGCGCCAATCACATTATACCCGTCAACCAGCAGTTTCTCCTTCACTAAACGTGTTACTCTCGTTTGCCGCCGCGCTGCCGGACAGCCTCGTAGAGCAGGACTCCCGTTGCGACCCCAGCATTTAGCGATTGAATTTCTCCAATCATCGGCAATCGGACTAACACATCACACCGCTTCTTGACGTTCTCACCAATCCCTTTGCCCTCACTGCCGATCACAAGCGCTATGGGAGTGGTTAGATCAGCTTCATAAAACAGTTCTTTGGCGTCAACATCTGTGCCTACGACCCAAAAGCCAGCTTGTTTGATCGTTTCAATCGCCTGGCTGATGTTGGTGACTCTGGCTACAGGCATATGCTCAATCGCTCCGGCTGATGCTTTGGCCACTGTGGCCGTGAGTGGAACTGCACGTCGTTTGGGGATCACAACTCCATGAGCACCGGCGGCTTCTGCTGACCGCAGAATGGAGCCCAAGTTAAACGGATCTTCTACTTCATCGAGCAGCACGAGCAGCCCTGGACGAGGCGACTGTCTCACCTGTTCCAAGATGTCGTCTAATTCTACATACTCTTTTGCCGCCAAATAAGCGATAATTCCCTGGTGATTGTGAGTCGTCGCAAGTGTATCGATTTTTGCGCGCGGAACGCGCTGCACGATCACTCCGAGGTCCCTCGCTTTGCCGAGAATCTCATTGGCCGAACCGCCTTCTACGCCCTCTGCGATCAAAATCTTGTTCAGCGCGCGCCCGGATTTAAGCGCCTCGATGACCGGATGACGTCCCTCCACTTGCTCCGAAGCTGCTTCTGTTCGTTCTGCCAAGCTGGCAGTTGACTGCGCGCTGCTGCGCGGACCCGCTCCTGTCGGTCTGCCTTCCCGCGCGCCAAAACGGGTTTCTCCTGCAAAACTAGCCCGGCCGCTGCCTGGCCCCCGGCCTGACGCCTTCAGTCTGCCTGTGGCTGGCCCGCCAGCGTTCGTTTTGCGTCTGTTCTTTTGATAAGAAGTCGGTCTATTTGCCTTCATTTGCCATCATCTCCTCTACACAACTAATACAG
>JAQBPP010000260.1 GCA_028287455.1 Bacilli bacterium
GGTACAGAAGATACCCAATTCTATCTTCGTGCCAATCGTTTAGGAGATGGTACTGGCCGAGTTTATACTATCACGTACACCGTGACTGATTATGCGGGAAATTCAACATCAAAAACGGTTACTGTGACAGTTCCGCATGATATGGGAAATAACTAGAAGTTTTTTGTTCTCTAATTACTAGCGTTGATCGCTCCACCAATTTACTTGGATGGGGCGATCTCCACTTTGCGGACGGTTCCAGTCTTATCAACTAGATATCGTTGCCGCAACTTCATACGTTCAGATGATAATTGTAAATGGAGTATTACATGGCTTGTATTGAACAAACGGGGGCGAATGTGCAATAAGTGGAGTGAAGGCTTACTGTAGTTAATGTTCAAAAGTTACTAAGAAGGGGTGTTATCAATGTGGGGATCCGTGAAGCTGAGTTTAAGGACTGCATAGCTATTGAAAACCTTTACAAGCCATTGGTTCCAAATAGCAAGAACATTATCGTTTCGAGCGAGCGACTGGAACAAATCAAATCTGACCCCAATAACTTTTTGTTTGTTTATCAAGATGATGTAATGATACAGGGAACCATATTCTTAACATTTTGTCTCGACCCGATGTACAGTTCAGACCTTACGCGGTAATTGAGAATTTCATTGTCGACGGCGATGCAAGAGGCAAGGGAATCGGCAGACAGTTATTAGATGAGGATATAACGGAAACGTCAGCAGGGGTTTTACGAAATACATACCTAACAGTTTTCAATCAAGCAGTGTATTTTTACAAGCTCTGCTTTGAGGCGTTTGCGAACACGAAGTACACAGTCATTCTGTCAGTTGGTAGACAAACCCAGATAGCGGAATTAGGAGACATACCTGCAAAACTAATTAATTGAGATGCACCTTGGGTTTGTCAAAAACAAGGAAGAAAAATCCCCACCTAATGAAAGCCCTTATTTTACTCTGTCGTTGGCGAATGTTCGTAAATCGTCTTCAGCTATAGGGGGCGTTAGAAAGTAGGCTGATTGAACAAACTGGCAGAATAGTTAAGTGATTCCAAGAGTGATTGCTAGCCGTATCGAGAGATAACATTACATTTTTGGTTGTAGGTTATATTGTGTTAATGTTTGTGTCGTCCGACAGAACAAGTGGCATTTCTTATTATGCGAACATGTTCGTCGTCCGACAATACGATATTTTTTCAACCGACTTGATTTTCCCGATTTTTTTCAACGTCCGATAATATATATTATGTAAACTAAAGGAAACCCAAGTGTACCAGTAAGTGAACTCCCCAGGTTCCGATAAGATTCATTATCAGGAACTTCCTCCCCGCAACGCAACGATAATGATGGGTGCGTCCCGATAAGTTCCAGGACCGTCCGAATAATACTAAGGTTCGGTCCATAAATTATGGGTGCGTCCAAATAATGAAATTTTTGGAGGCCGTTGTTCGTGCAAGTTCAACAAGCTGCAGATGAGTTTTTAATATATGCAGATCTGCGTACATTACAGGAGTTATTAGGACATGCGAGTTTGGCAACGGTTGCAGTTTACACACATGTAGAATTTGAGAAGAAAAAACAGGCCGTAGAGGCATTAAACTTATAATTGAACTGAAATGCTACCCCTCTATTCTAGGGGTAGTATTTCTTTATTAAAAAATATTAATCTGATATCATTTAATTGTAGATGGATGTTTCATTGTTTGGCTCATTCTGATCTTGAACAGGGTTTTCGTTGAAGAACACTTGATGGTTGAAACCTCGGTGAACAGTACACAGAATACATGATTCCTGGCAAGCGACAAAGCCTCCATTACGAACTTTTATTTTTCACCTTGTGGATTAAGATGACACTCTTTAGATGTGGCTTGGGCAAGGTACATTAGCTTACAAATTTGGTAACGATTCCTTTTGCACCACTACGTATCTTTTACTTCTCCCTACCCCCACAAATTACCAGTCAGCAACAGAGCCATCATCTTTATGGAACCAACGGGGTGTATCCCAAGAGCCATCGTAACGTTTTTCGGCAATTGCTTCCTCGTCAATTTCGATACCCAGACCAGGTCCTTGCGGGACATCGATATACCCATTTTTCACTTCAAACGGTTTTTTAAGATATCCAACACCAAGAGTCACATGCTCTTGTGCTAGGAAGTTGGGAACTGTTGCCGAGACATTCAGACTTGCTGCCAGATTGATCGGACCTAGCGGATTATGTGGTGCAAATCCCGCAAAATATGTTTCAGCAAGTACAGCAATTTTCTTGCCTTCCAGAATACCGCCGCAATGAGCCAGATCAGGTTGAACTATAGCTGCAGCTTGTTTTTCAAGCACTTCGCGGAATGCCCACTTCGAAAACAATCGCTCACCGGTTGCGACCGGAATGCTCGTTGACCGGGCAATGGTAACCATGGCATCCACATTTTCCGGCAAACAGGGTTCTTCAATAAAAACGGGATTGATTTGTTTTCTTTCAAGTTCTTTTGCAATGCGAATTGCCAGAGCTGGTCCTACACGACCATGGAAGTCAATTCCCAAATCCACATCCGGTCCAATCGCATCTCGAATCGCTTCAAATCGTTCGATTTCCGTGTTTATCCAAGCTGGAGTTTCCATCATTCGAGCCGGTTGACTAATCCCTGTTTTCACAATGGTAAAACCACTTTCAACAGCTTTTTTTGCGCTCTGATGCGCTGAAGCTGGAGTGTCTCCACCGATATGTCCGTACATACGTATCCGCTCACGAACGGAACCACCAAGCAGTTGCGAAATAGGAACGTTTAATGATTTTCCGAGGATATCCCATAGTGCTTGCTCGATTCCACTAATCGCACTTGTTAACACCGGACCGCCACGATAAAAAGTTCCACGATACATGGATTGCCATAAATGTTCGATCCGACGAGGATCCTGACCGATCAGTTGCGGTTCAAGCTCTTTAATCGCCATCTCTACAGTGCGGGAACGCCCTTCGACAATGGCTTCACCCCAACCGATAATTCCTTCGTCCGTGTAGACCTTTAAAAAAGACCAACGAGGAATTACATGAATAACTTCAAGTTTTGTAATTTTCATACTCGAATCACCTCCACGGTTTTTGAGTTAGAACGACAAGTTGCTCTGGAGCATGTGATTTTTTCACTCTAGGGCTTCACAAATACGGTTTTCACATCTGTAAAGAATTCCATGGCAGCCGTTCCCTGCTCTCTCGAATGAGAGCTCGACTGTTTCATGCCTCCGAACGGTGCCTGAAGTTCCACGCCCGCGGACTCCGCGTTAATTCGAACCAACCCGGCATCGATATCCTGCACAAAGCTAAGGATATTTCCAATATTTTTCGTGAAAATTGAAGCGCTTAATCCAAATCGAACATCGTTCGCTAGCTCTAATGCTTCCTCCTGACTACCTACCTTCATCAAAGCGAGTACTGGCCCGAAAATTTCCTCCTGTGCGATGGTCATACCGCGATCAACCCCTTCAAAAACAGTAGGTTCGACATAGAACCCGGAATCGAGGCCGTTGCCGGAGGCTCTATGTCCACCATGGAGCAACGTTGCCCCTTCCGCTATTCCTTTGTCGATGTAGGAAAGAATGGTCTCCATCTGAGATTTGCTTGCACAAGGCCCCATCCAGGTTTCCGAATCCATGCCATTACCGACTTTAAGTTCCTTTACCTTTGCAACAAGCTTCTTTTTGAATTCTTCATAAACTTCACTATGCACGATTACACGGCTTGTTGCTGTACATTTTTGCCCGGTAGAACGCAGTCCGCCGCTAATCGTGGCTTCGACGGCTTGGTTAAGATCGGCATCAGGAAGAACGATAACCGGATTTTTTCCACCCATCTCCAACTGGTATTTGACTCCTCTATCAATTGCTCCGAGGGCTACCTGTTTTCCAACTTGGTTGGACCCGGTGAAAGTGATCCCATGGATATCCGGATGATCGATGATTCCCTGACCGATCACAGAACCTCGCCCAGTGACCATGTTTACGACCCCTGCTGGAAGACCAGCCTCATGGAAACACTCGATCACTTTCGCAGCAGTCACCGCAGTCTCCTGCGCTGGTTTAAACACAACAGCGTTTCCATAAATGAGGGCAGGTGCAATTTTCCAAAGTGGAATCGCCACTGGGAAGTTCCATGGGGTGATGACACCAACCACTCCAATCGGAACCCGTGTCGTGAACATAAGAGCTTCACTGTCCGTA
>JAQBPP010000265.1 GCA_028287455.1 Bacilli bacterium
TAAACAAGATAGACATGGTTAGTATGGCTGATGACAGCCGTACTATGCGCGACTAGTACAGCAGTGTTCGGGGAATTGCTAAACAAGATGTCTTCGATGAAAAACAGAGCAAGCAGGTGGGTTTATGCCGTTTATCACTTCGGTTTCTTCAGCAGTGCCTCCTCATAAAGTCACTCAGGCAGAGGCGCGTAGATCTGCCGCGGAATCGTTTGGCAGCACATTTCGGGATATTCAGCGCTATTTGCCGATCTTTGACAATGCGGGTGTGGAAACCCGTCATTTTTGCGTGCCGTTAGACTGGTTGCGTGAACCTCATTCGTTTATGGAGAAAAATTCGGCATATGTCAGACAGGGAATTGACTTAGGTGTGCAGGTGATTCAGACCTGCCTGGGTCAGGCGAAGTTGACTCCGACCGACATTGACACGCTTGTTTTTGTGTCATCAACTGGAATATCTGCACCCAGCCTAGACGCGTTTATTGCCAACCAGTTAGGGATGAGAAACGATCTGCATCGCATTCCAATCTGGGGATTAGGCTGCGCAGGCGGTGTGTCAGGTCTGGCCAGAGCTGCCGAGTTTGCGCGGGCAAATCCAAACAGCCGCGTTCTGCTGGTGGCACTGGAGCTTTGCGGTATCACCTTCATGCAGCAGGAACACACCAAAAGCAATTTAATCGCGTGTTCACTGTTTGGCGACGGTGCCGCTGCCGTACTGGTGGAAGGCGACCAGATCCGCAACCTCAGCGGAGACCCTGGCAAACGACTGGAAATTAAAGGCTCCCTGTCGACCCTGTGGCCAGATACAGAAGATGTGATGGGGTGGACCGTTTCAGACGGCGGATTGAGCGTTGTGTTTTCGAAAGAGATTCCGTCCATTGTCCTGCAAAAACTGCGACCGGTGTATGAGCAGATGCTGGCGAAATTCGGCCTTCAGGATGCACAGGTTGCGCAATGGATCGCACATCCAGGTGGACCCAAAGTGATTGAGGCCTTTTCCAAAATATTAGAGCGGGAACTGCCTCATTTCCAAGCATCTCGTGAAACGCTGAGGAACAATGGAAACATGTCTTCTCCTACCGTATTTTTCGTCTTGGAGGAAACACTGAAGCAACCTGCGTTACAAGCTGGGGATTATGGGGTGCTGCTGGCGTTGGGGCCGGGGTTCTCCTGTGAACAAGTACTGGTGCAAGGAGTGGGTGCGCAGGATGATTGAGATGCGTTTTTTCGTTGGCATCGTTGCATTTGTAGGACTCATTCGGCTGCTGGAGCTGCATTTGGCGAAGCAAAACGCTGCGTATATCCGTTCCCTCGGAGGATATGAAATTGCAGGTGACCACTACAAATGGATCGTCATTGTTCATGTGGGTTTCTTCGCAGGACTGTTGACAGAAGCGGCTGCAAAAGCTGCGGGTTCATCTGCCGTACTGCCCTTTCACGTGGTGCCCGCGATCCTGTTTTTGGCGGCTCAGATGCTGCGCGTTTGGGTTCTTCGCTCATTAGGCCGCTTCTGGAACACACGAATTTTCGTTGTCCCGGGAGCCAACGTGGTGAAAAAGGGGCCTTATCGCTTCCTTCGTCACCCCAATTATGTGACCGTCTGCATCGAGCTGCTCACTTTGCCGTTGATATTCGGTTTGTGGAGAACTGCGCTGCTGTTTTCACTGCTGAATCTGTTGGTCTTGCGCAGTAGAATCCAAGCTGAAGAGCAGGCCCTTGGCAGAGTAAGCGATTACTCGCTGGTGATGAGTGAGACACCCAGATTTTTTCCGGATCAGTGGGCGATCTGGCGAATAATTAAGCTATTCAACAAAAGGTAATTGACTCTTCCGTCCAATCAGTTAAATGATAAGCGCGCTCTATGCCTTGCAGTCTGATTAACTCTTTTGAGACTACCTTATACTTTAGTGCAATCTTGAATTCATCCCGAAATGGTTTTCCCTCAACCACAATCCGCTGGCGATCTTCCCATCTGGCTACTAACTGTTGATTTGATTGTGAATTAAACAGTTCTGAGTTCCTAAAGCCATTCCTGTACCAACGGTGTTCTTGTTCCTTTGTACTCCCCGGCTCATTTAAACAAACATATAATGATAAATCATCACATAATTGAAGCCATCTAAAATCAATAGCAAGAGACTCTATTTTGCAGCTTAGCTCATTTAGTATCTGCGATTGTCTTTCCTGTTCGTGCAAGAAAAATGCCTTACTCTCTGAATCATCTGCATGTACAAAAAATGAGGAATAGTGTTTACTGCACAACAAACCAGCGTATTTATTGATTGCCTGAACCTCATCAAGCCCCTTTGTATAAAACAATAATTTGGGAAGCAGCGGGTAATCGCTAAACGAATAAGGAGCATCCACACGGTCATTCCAGATTGGCACCAAGTCCATGCCAATCCAGCTTCTGTCGTGCTCGTAGATGGCTAGCATCGAATCCTCGAAATAATCATCACTGTCAAAAAACTCTGTTCGGAAATTCCTCGCTAGTTCGCCCGAAATAAAAGCATGGTGGTGCTGCTGCACCATGACAAATTCCGAATCGCGTACTCGAACTATCACAACCAACACTTCCTTGCTCACTATTGTGTATCTAATTGTAAGAAATAACCGTGCACTCTCTGACGATAGATAAAAGGCTGCCATAACGGCAGCCTTAAGCGATCAACAACGACCGTTATACTTTAATCTTGATCTGGCACAAATAAGTCACCTAGTTCTTGTTTTGCGTCTTTGATGATATGATCAGTTACCCACGAGTTCAAACTGACTCCAGATCTGATTGCGGCCATTGATACAATTCTATGATACTCAGGCGACAAACGAACTAAGAAATTACCTGAATAAGGTTTCTCTGGTTCCTCTCCGCGTTGAGCACAGAACTCCAGATAATCCTCCACAGAATCATTAAGAGCTTGTTGCAACTCTTCAACAGATTTTCCTTGGAAAGTAATTACATCCTTGGTATTAATGACTTCACCGTGAAAAATACCAGCTTCACTATCAAGTTCAATTCGTGCTAAATAACCTTTATAATTCATCATGGTGTCAACCCCGCTTCTGAAAGGCCATTTCCTTCTGTTATTTCTGCCCCAAATGCCCGTAATAGTGACTCAACATCCGACGATGCGATGTCTGATCGAACAGGGTTTTGAAATATCTTTACTGTTTGTTCTTGTCGACCATTCACTCTATAGTATCACCTTTTGATATCATTACATACTTCTTTTAGGAATTTGTGTATCCGCAGCCATTTCTGCAAGTCGTCTATTTTCGTCCTCTGATTCATTTTAAGCCTGCAGCCAGGCATCCGTGTCATAACCCCGCTCTTCCCAGTAACCTAAGCCCCCAGTTTCGACCAGTTCAATCGACTCTAACCATTTGACCGATTTATACCCATACATTTTCGGTACAACAAGTCGAACC
>JAQBPP010000272.1 GCA_028287455.1 Bacilli bacterium
ACATGCTCAAACGTTTCTCCTGGATCCACTTCAGGCGTAGACAAGGACCTTGCCACTCCAACCGGAATACGATTTGCTGCTACTGGATTCACTGTAAGCGGATTGGATAAAAGTTTTCCGGATAATCCCTCAAACGGTTGATTCCTCGGCACGTGATCAAAGGGCGGAGGATTCTGTGGATCATAAAGCCTGCCCGCTACAGAATCAAACGATCGATTTTCCATCATCAGCACAACGATATGATCGATCTTATTCAACATGGTCTAACCTCCTGCAGGAAGATTAGTTAGATGAAGCATGTATTCGTGAGAGTTTTGATCACTAGGGGAATTTGTTATCTACAGGAAACATTTATGCGAGTGATTTATAACAGAAATTGATGTCGAATAGGTAAAACCCAATCAGGCAGTGGTCTGCCTTGATATATCAAATTGCCATTTTCAGCTTCAAGAACTATCTCGCCAATCAATTGACTGTTGTCAATCACAAAAATAAACATAGTGGCTTTTGGTTCACACATGTTCACTGTCATTTTCTTTCAAAAATTGTTTGGTTCCATCATAATATTCTTTCACCAGTTTGTCCGAGTGATCTTTGTAAACAACATAAGATCCGTTGGCCTTGGCATCAAGTTTCGCACGTTCTCCAGTCAGCTTAATTAATCTTTTCAAATCATTTTTCTCATTCATCTCGATTCCTCCATTTCAACAAGAATAGCACGAATGACGTCTACTTTCATCATGGCTGCTCATTTCTGGTAATCACTTGTGCCGATGTAAGCTTCGCATAATAATCTGATGCAGCATCGTCAGCGTTTAAAACGGCATATTTCATGTCCTTATCAGTTGGTCCTTGCGTATTCCCCAGCCTGGAGAAGAATAATCCTTTTGCTGCCCGATAATTCTCCATCGTTCCATGATCATCCAAATGATCTTGCGTTAGGTTGGTGAATAAAGCGGTGCGGAAATTAATTCCTTTTACCTTGCCAACCTCCAGTGCAATGCTGGCCACTTCCATCAAGCAATACTCCACTCCGGCATCCCTCATCTTCCGGAAATTGCGCTGCAAATCCACAGCTTCAAGGGTAGTTCGGTCACTTTCAAATACTTGATCGACGATTTTTATCCCAATCGTGCCCATCACACCCGTTATGTGTCCCGCGTCTCGCATGATTTTTTCCATCATGTAAGTAGAAGATGTTTTGCCATTCGTCCCTGTCACACCAATCACCTTCATCTCGTGGCTTGGATAGCCATAAAAGTGATTGGCAATGATCGCCATCGCATCCCTGGATTTTTTGACAAAAAGCTTCGGCACATTTAGATCCACATCATGTTCTACTACCAAAGCGGATGCCCCATGGTCGATGGCCTGTTTGGCATAATCATGTCCATCGAACTTTTGTCCTTGAATGCAGATAAACAAATCGCCGGGTTGGACTTTTCTGGAATCCATTTGAATTCCCGTGATGTCAGTATTTTTGTCCCCAGTTAAACGACAAAATGCGATAGTGGATGCCAGCTCTTTTAGTTTCATTAGAAAGTGATCTCCTCCTGCTGAAATGCAGAAGCACCCTGCCCTGAGGCTGAGTGCTTCTGCCATCATAAACGATTTGCTTTTATTGACCTGATTGTTTTGCCGTTTGTATCGCTTTCGTCATCTCGTCTGTCGCTTCTCGCAGCATCGTGTTGACGTCTTTGCCGTTTGTAATCATGTCTTTTACGTGTGTGCCTAAAATTTTACCGGTGACACTTTCATACTTGCTGACCACTTTCGGATTCAGAGCATTTTTTAAAGCATAAGTGGCCTTGCTGTTTTTGCCCTGCAATGTGGGCATATCGGCGCCGTAATCTTTGGAAACGGTCGGACTGGCAAGTGCGGGTGAATAACCGTTTCGCGCCAGGAAAGTTTGAACTTCATCCGAATCTATATAGGATAAGACGCGGAATGCCTGGTCTTTGTAGTTAGAGGAGGAAGATATGCCGAAATAGAGTCCATACTGGGCAGGCCCTTGACCCGGAATATCCGAAAATTGCGGATAGGAAACCATATCCCAATGCAAACCGTTTTTCGTTGCCGCGTCGAATTGATCCCAGTGGTCTGTGCCGAATGTCCACATGGCTACGTTTTTATCTGTTAGAAAACCGGCATAGTCAGAAGTTAAATGTTTAGGGTCCAAGTTGCCCGGGATTTGGTAAATGCTGCGGAAGAAATTGAAAAACTTGGTCCATTGATCGTTCTGAACGACCGGTTGATCTGTATTAGGATCCAGCGTCTCGAGTGGATATTCGCGGGCCAACCTGGAAAAGTCATCCGGCTGCAGTCCGCGATATTGCACACCGCCATCATTTTTTGTGACCTGCTTGGCCAAGTTATACACTTGATCCCATGTCATGCCATCTGTCGGATACTTTACGCCAAATTTATCAAAGATGTCTTTGTTGTAAAACAACACAAGCTGGAAGGTATAATACGGCATTGCATAAATTGTTTCCTTCTGCGCAGGGTCCGCACGACGGATATTTTCCAGGAAGGGTTGATTGAAGCGATTAAGATCCGTTTTATACTTCGCAATCATCGGCGCTAAATCGTAAGCCAATCCCAAATCGTTCCAGGTTTGGACTTCCCCGTTTCCTTCAAGAATATCGGGAACTTTGTTTTGGTTGATTAAATCCGGAAGTTGAGATCCTGTCTGGAATTGAACATACTGAAATGTGATATACGGGAACTTCTTCTTGAGTAAATTCCCAACCATCGAGTCGAACT
>JAQBPP010000274.1 GCA_028287455.1 Bacilli bacterium
AGGTCCCCTCGGCTTCTTTTGGTAGTTAATCCGATGTATTCCAGAATCCTGCCATAGCTTTGGGGGGCGGAGGCCAGAATCAACGCTTCCGCCGCACGATCATTTAATTGACCGTTTGATTCGCCAGTACGCAGCACCCATCCTGCATCCTGCTGCAGAAAAGGCGCATTCAATCTGGTTAAAGCTTTATTGACTCGCGCAGACAAATCTGCAGTGTCCAGTTCTTCTCTACCAAAAGCATCTTGTACCCGACTGACGATGTCATTTTCGGACAAGGGGCCATCCGCTTCATACAACAGCCGTTTTACGTAGCCCTCCAGCGTATAGCGCGGGCCGTCCAAATAGGAACGCATGTCTTCTCCCCCTCCTGCATTGTAAACTTCTTCTATACCGGACAGTTCTACTGGGCAGTAACGGCAGAGACCAATTTCAATCTCCCACTGCATCTTCCACACCTGTATTTGTCCAGAATCACTTTTCTTTTGCGGACATATTCACAGCTGCAGCGTGTGCAAGTGTAGAAGTACCGTTTGGAGGAAACTCGCCTCAATCCAGTATCAGGACAATAACGGCTTCCTCCTACACGCGCGAGCAGCTCTTTAAAATCTGCATCTTGATGTCGATAACCTTTGCCCATAAGATGTAGATGATAATGACACAGTTCATGCTTCAGTGTTCCCAGGAGCGCCTCCTCACCGTGCAGTGCCAAATGGTGCGGATTGAGTTCAATCGAATGACTCTTAAGCAAATACCTGCCGCCAGTGGTCCGCAAACGCGAATTAAATCTGGCGGTATGTTGAAACTGCCGATTAAAATGAGTCTGTGAAATTTGACAAACCCATTTCTGCAGCTCACCATTTGTCATACACTCACCCCAGGCATTATGTAGTACAAAATTCGGATACACTAATCCTTATAAGGATGTGTCATACATGAAAGTTTTTGCGATCGGCGATCCCCACCTGTCTTTTACAACAGAAAAGCCAATGGACATCTTCGGCGATCAGTGGTCAGACCACCCCGAACGCATGGCGGAAAACTGGCGACAGATCGTGGACAACGAGGATTGGGTGCTGATTCCGGGCGATTTGTCATGGGCAATGACGCTTGAAGAAGCTGCAATTGATTTGGACTTCTTGGGCGAGCTGCCGGGGCAAAAAATTGTGATCCGCGGCAACCACGATTATTGGTGGTCCACTTTGACCAAAGTGCGCAAGGCGCTGCCTCCCAGCCTGCATGCGATCCAAAACGACAGCCTGGCCATTAATGAGCAATTGGTGATATGCGGCACGCGCGGTTGGACCATACCTGGATCGCGCGAATTTCAAGCGGATGATTTACGGATTTACGAACGAGAAGTCCAGCGCTTGCAGTTATCGCTTGCGCATGCACGCAAATCAATGCTTAACAGACCCGCAGCAAAATTGTGGGCGATGATGCACTACCCACCGCTCTATGACTCCACACAGACATCTGAATTTGTTAATTTATTGCAAGAGTATGGCGTATCGAAATGTATCTTCGGTCACATTCACGGTCCAGGAATTCCCGGAGCAGTAACTGGCGTCATTGAAGGGATCGACTATCAACTCGTTTCCTGTGACGCGATTGATTTCAGCCCGAGGTTAATACTCGGGTAGACGTACGTCAAAACGGGAAACCTTCTTTTACTACCCTATCAAGATCGGCCCAAAAAAGAAAGTCCTTTTGCAAAAGAAAATGCAAAAAGACGGGCAGCTGCTCCCGCCTTTGATCAAGCCGATATTAGTACTCTATTTATGAATTAAATCAAAGATCTCCTTGCGAGCCAGAGGATCTTCCGCATAAATGCCCCGTACTGCCGTGGTAAGCGTTTTACTGCCGGGTTTGTTCACTCCGCGCATGGTCATACACATATGCTCCGCTTCGACAATCACAGCCACGCCATGAGGTTCCAGTTTGTTCATGATGGTATCGGCAATTGTGGCGGTAATTCTTTCCTGCAGTTGCGGCCGTCTGGCTACCGTTTCTACCAGCCGTGCCAGTTTCGACAAACCTGTTACTCTGCCGCCTCTTGGAACATAAGCGACATGCGCAACGCCAAAAAAAGGCACTAAATGATGTTCACACATGGAATAAAACGGAATGTCACGCACCAGCACCAGTTCTTCATGGGGTTCATGAAAGATAGTGCTTAGCTCGTCTTCAGGGTCTTTATGAAGACCGCTGAACACCTCTTCGTACATGCGTGCTACGCGTTTGGGCGTATCCTTCAGCCCTTCGCGGTCGTAATCCTCTCCGATGCTATCCAGGATCTCTTTAACTGCAGCTTCAATTCGTTCATGATCAAAAGGCATTCTCTTTCCCCCTACTACTTCTACCCATGCCAGGGTTGTCTCTGCCATCTATTTCAATGCAACTGTTTGTCCATCCCCGGCCTTCTTGTATAAATTTCTAAGTTAGGATATCATATGACGAGATGTTTTAAAAGGAAACTGCAGAATTCTGTGAGTTCGGATACAGTGCTGGATATGTATTTTAAACAAAAAACCCCGATCGGATGTCGGGGTTTCGGTTCTCGAATGCACAATAAGTCAATAAGTTCAGGTTAAACTTTGACTACGTTTGCAGCTTGAGGACCACGAGCACCTTCCACAATGTCAAATGCAACGGCTTGCCCTTCTTCCAATGCCTTGAATCCGTCCATTTGAATTGCTGAGAAATGTACAAATACATCTCCGCCGTCTTCTCGTTCAATGAATCCATAGCCTTTTTCCGCATTAAACCATTTTACTCGTCCTTGCATGGGAAACCTCCTACACTTTCTGTAAGAAATTGTTCTTCTTTAGCCATATTTTACAACTTGACAAGCCATCCAGTCAATGGATTCAATTTGGGGAGGAAGCAGTTTGAGTTCTCAAAACATTACAATTCAAAACATATATTCGATTCAAGTAGAAGAACCAGGCGGGCATTATTTTGTGCCCCAAGGGGTATTGCTGGTGGATTCTCTTGGGCAATTTACGCTGCTTTGTCCGGATACGATTCATAATTTTTTACGCTCCGTTATTCAGAAATATCCGTTTCAGGAGTTAAAAAAAGGCATCCGCCACCGGGAACATCTGGTGCGGATGGAGGGCATGTCTGAACAGTTAATTGAGAAGTACAGCGACAGCAGAAACTTCTTGCCTGAATTGCTGGAGGACTTACTGACTTCTTCGCCGCGGCACTATTATTTTTTGAACCGATATATCAAAGAGAGTGAGCGCTCCAACCCGTTTACCATATAACCACTCCGGCGGTTTCCATGGCTTGCCCGTTTCAGAACCATGAAGGGACTGTGTTTTCAATACCCAGCTTTAACTGCAGCGACTACCACATACAGATCATCGTTCCGATCCCCTTTATCAGGCAAAACCACACCACTGGATGTAAGCAAACCACCTAGTGTGATGTCGACCGTTACCTGCCCATACGGAAACACAGCCTTTACCCGCTCCACATCAACTGCCGCCGTTTGGGTCGGTACGCCTAAAGTGACATGAACTTTCATCTGCTGAAGATCGCCGCCGGGCAAAACAGTTCTAAGACCAGGCATCGAATTAAATCGAATGGCATTTTCAACAGCGCGCACACAGGCTTTCGTCATGTCTTGCCCGTGCAGATCTGTTCCCATGCCCAGTTCTATAAACATAATCGTCTCCACCAAACGGTCCCCTTTCTCAAACGCTGTTTTGGGTTGCGCTGCCGGCGCTCGTTTTGTTCCGTTGCTTTCGCACTGACTGTTTTTGCTGCGTACGATAGTAGCTGCACAAACCAGTTAACGGACACTGTTCACATTTCGGCGCGCGTGCCGAGCATACACGTCTGCCGTGAAAAATCAGACCATGATGTGTAAAAATCCAGTCATCCTTGGGAATCTTCTTCATTAGATCCAGTTCGGTTTGGAGCACTTGCTGTGCCTTGGTCAACCCCAGACGATGCGCCAGCCTGTCTACATGAGTGTCAACCGCAATTGTCGGAATGCCAAAAGCAACGCTTCTGACCACATTCGCCGTTTTCCGGCCTACGCCTGGCAAGTTCACTAAATCCTCATGTGACGAGGGCACCTGTCCACCAAACTGATCCACCAGAATTCGGCAGGCTTCTTTAATATGCTTGCCCTTGGAACGAAACAAGCCTATTTTACGGATGGCCGTCTCGATATCAGCCAAACTCGCACTTGCAAAAGACGCGGCATCCGGGAATTTAGCAAATAAATCAGGCGTCACCTGATTCACTAATTTGTCAGTACATTGGGCTGACAGCATGACCGCAATCAGCAGTTCAAACGGGTTGCTATAAGTTAATTCGCATTCTGCATCCGGATACATTTTGTACAGTTCATCCAGAAGCTCCTTCACTTGTGCCTTGTTCACCGGCCTCTCCTCCCTCTCTAACTCTAACTGAAATTCCCGGAAAGATAAAGCCAGCATTAAGGGCTATTCCCTTTTATCAAACAAAAAGTCGGAGAGTGGCATTGTACCCTCTTCCGACTGTTGATAACTGATGAATGGTTTTTTACTCGGTGGCAATATCTTGATCGGTTTGCGCCACGCCCGGTTTAATCATGTAAAAATGCTGTTCCGGGTGAGCCATGAGCGATTGAACACGATCTGCTGCGCCTAGTTGACCACTTCGAACTAACTCGCGGTGGTAAGCGCCAAGCAGCTCATCGAGATCGCGTTTGCCCGGTTCATCAATTTTTTGCAGCGAAACTTTTGCACCTTTGGCAATCCGTCTGCGCAGCACACTGTCTGTTAATCCCATTTCTGGTTGAATGCGGACATAAATCACGCCGCCTGTCATCCCCGAACAAATCCAGGGACCTGGATCACCCATCACCACGGCGCGGCCGCCTGTCATATACTCAAAAGCAAAACCTTTAATATTCGCACGAGCTGCAATCATTCCGAGCGAGTCATCGACCGGATGTGTCACTTCACCGCCGAAGATCAGATCAGCTCCCGACAGACGAATTCCCGCACGGGAATCGGCGTCTCCCTGGATGATAAAGAGTCCTTTCTGTGCACCGTATGCCAATCCTTTTCCGACCGAGCCATTCACATAGTGGCCGAACTTGTTCTTTCCCTTCAGGATGATCACTTTGCCGCCCAATGCCCCTTTGCCGACGCCATCCTGCGCCCCGCCTTGCAGGCGGATATGCAAACCGGTTGAATTATAAGCAGCAAATCCATTTCCTGCCACCGAACCGTCCGCAAATTGAACTTTGGCTTTGTGAAAAGAGTCCAGTTCTCCGCGGAATCGTCTTCGCGTGACACTGCCCGACAGATACGCGCCTAACACGCGATCGGGCGCTTTGGCCAGTTCTACTTGCCGCACAACCGTATCTGCTCCTGCAGCAGCCTCGAGTACAGTTTGCTGCGACAATCGTTCAGTAAGCGACTGTGCCCCAACAGACGAAGCACGAACGGACAATCGCCTGCCAGCGGCAAATGCTGTCGCCATCGCAACCGGCTGCAGCAGATCAGCTAAATCCAGCTGCTGCAGTCCGCGAACCTGTTCAAGCAAATCAGAGCGGCCAACCAACTGCTGCGCGTCTGTCGCCCCCAACTGACCAACCAATTGCTGCAGTTGAACGCCAAGCGCGGTGAAGTAGTTCTTCAGCGCTGTTACCGCTGTATCGAGTTCGCGCGGTTTGAACAGCTTGAGTCCTTTTTCATTCGCTTCTTCCATACTGTCAATTTGAGTGGCAATTCCGACGTGACAGGTGTCCTTGTGACAGGCATGGCAGGCGGTGCAGCCTAACGCTACCATCGCCATTGTGCCAAATCCAGCGCGATTGGCTCCGAGCAGCATGATTTTCAGGACATCGAGCCCTGTTTTCATGCCGCCGTCTCCCCAGATCTCTACTTTATCACGCAAACCTGCGTCGACCAGCGCTCGGTGCGCTTCCTTGACCCCGATCTCCACCGGCAGCCCCACATATTTGAGTGCATGTCTTCTGGCTGCACCAGTTCCACCGTCAAATCCGGATAACACTATAATGTCAGCGCCTGCTTTGGCAATCCCAACAGCGATTGTGCCAATATTTGGCACAACAGGAACTTTGACAGACACCTTGGCGTGCGGATTGGCAATTTTCAACTCATCGATCATTTGTGCCAAATCTTCAATCGAATAAATGTCATGGTTATTCGAGGGTGAAATCAAATCTGTTCCCGGAGTTGCATTTCTTGCTGCTGCCACTTTGGCTGATACTTTAGAGCCTGGCAAGTGGCCGCCTTCCCCTGGTTTTGCTCCTTGACCAATTTTAATCTCCAGCAAATACGTAGAGTTGGTCAACTCAATGTTCACCCCGAAACGGCCTGACGCCACTTGCATACCACGATGTTTGGGGTATTTGCCAATCATGTCTCTGATCTCTCCGCCTTCACCGTTGACAGACAGCATATTCAATTGATAGGCAGCCTCTGCATAGGCGCGATAGGCAGTCTCGTTTTGGGAGCCAAACGACATGGAAGAAATGACAAACGGCAGCGAGTGATCACCTATTCCGATTTTCACATGCTCTGGTTTCATTTCCACACCCATACGCTTTACATCGAGTAAATGACGAATGGAAATTGGCGTTTGCATCTCCATTTCTGTCAGCTTCTCAGCAAATTGATCCAGCGTCTTGCTGCCCGATGCAACGTCCCCAGCCAGCTTCCAAATGCGCGGATAATAAAGGAAGGTTTTGGCGGCCTTGCCCGCTGCATCCCCTTGCATCATCTGCGCTCTGAGGTCTCCATCTGCCATCATTTCCTCAAAACCATATCCCGCACCAGCCGAGCCGTAGAAATTCTTCGTCTCCAGGTACTCTGTGACTTCGGGCTTTAGGCCGATTGACGAGTACAGGCGATCATACCCGCGGATTTCATGTATTCCCAGGGTGGAGATCACTTTCTCGACCCCTTTTTGCAAAGCGGTGTACAGATTTTTAATCGTCACTTGAGGTTCGATAATGCCTGCAGACTCCCACATCAGGTAAGGGCAAACTGCATCGGCGCCAAATCCAACTAATACAACCAAATCATGCAAATTTCGGATCGCCCCTGAACGAACCACGATCGACGTGCGTCTGCGCAAATTATCCGCATTTGCCACTGTGGCTTGCTTTTTCAGCGCCAGGTGGATCGCTGAAACGGCCAGCGCTGGATCCAGCCATTTCTTGTCTGTGCGAAAGCAGAAACGGTCATCCAGCACCAACAGTCTTACCCCGGTAACTACTGATTCAATTGCCTGCACTTGCAAACGTGCCAAAGCTGCCGGAATATCTTCTCCCTCATCCACAGCCAGATCTATCGAGGCTGTTGCATTAGGATCGCGGGCAAATTCACTTAACAAATCTTCAAATAAGTAAGTCCCCAGCTCATGTGCCATTGGTCTGTATATATCTGGCGGCAGTCCCGCGCCCCCGCGATGCCCTCCGAGCAGCATAGGGGTTTGCAATTCCACCCGCTTGGATTTCACCGCAGCGTTTGCACGCAGCGAAGGTCGTGGTCCCAGCACCACACGAGTAGAGAAATGCTCAATTTCCCGTTCGCGATCAATGGCAGGATTGGTAACGACCGCCACAGTTTCTTTGAAAAAGTCGGCAATGTTTACTCGCTCTTTGGACAAAGCTGCCAGCGGTCCATCATGGCCCAGGCTGCGAATGGGCTCCGCGCCAGTCGTCGCCTCAAAATCGATCATCTCAAGATCAGTTGTATCCCATCCAAACGCAGCATACAGACGATCCCGCATGTCTTCAGCTGCTGCAGATTGTGGGTGGTCTACTAAAAAACCGGATTCGTCGCTTAGCGGCGTTCCAAATTGGATCGATTTGCGAAAATCAGCGAACTGATACTTTTGGCTGGCTTCTTGCAGCACACGATCCTGCAATCTGTGGTAAGGATAAACCACGACATGGCCAACACGAATTTCTATGCCAATCTTCTCACCTGGAGATAGCGGTTTTGGATCTGCAATCATTTCCGCTAACGGAACGACCCCTTGTTCAGAAGAGAAAAATAGGGAGTTCTCCGTTTCCACACTCCAAAGCGGACGCAGCCCCAGTGCATCCACCGAGAACACACATGCAGCACCAAAGCGTGCCACGATCCCCGCTGGACCTTGCGCATAAGGACCCCAAACCGATCTGTAAAACATATATAAATCCTGCAGCGGTTGACTAAAGTTCTTGATTTCGTGAATGATTGGCGGGAAGGCTAATTCCATCGCCTCAAACAAGGAATACCCATAACGATGGATCAAACCTTCCAGCGTTCGGTTTAAATCTTGCGAGTCAGAAGCACCTGGAACTAATGGAATTCCAATCATTTCAGCTTCTTCACGCAATTTCTGAATCGTATTCAACTCTCCATTATGTCCTAACAGGCCAAAGGGTTGTACACGTTCAAAAATCGTCGAAGTGTTGGTAGAATAACGATTATGTCCAATGGTCGCAACCGACTTGCAATCCTTGTTCATCAGATCGGGGTAATATTCAGGCAGGATATTGGCTGAACCCCGAACCTTGTAAATGACAGTCGAGGCAGACAAGCTCACCACATGAATCGGCAGTCTGGCTTCAATTTGCCATTGCAGCTCGAATAACGCTTGGCCAATTTCTGCTTCTGTGCGAGTGGAAAGCAAAGCCAATTGTATAAACAGAGGCTCGTCAGCTGCACCAAGCGGTCCCAAGGCGGTGCTGTCTGCAGCGTCATGCGTCTTATGCAGGATCTCAAATCCTGCAGACTTCACCATTTCGAGCAAGCCAGCAATCCAGGTCGCAGCTCGCTCGCGTTCGTTATGCGCTAAAAAGAAATGACCGACAATGAAGCCGGACGCTTCCGCCGAGGAACCTGAAATTCCTTGTCGAGTCAACTTTTTTGCCCACAGCTTACGCGGAATATCCAGCAATATCCCGCAACCGTCTCCCTCACCATCGACGAAACCTGCCCGATGGGACATCTGGATGAGAGAATC
>JAQBPP010000383.1 GCA_028287455.1 Bacilli bacterium
ACCAAATCAATTTTCAACTTGGACAGCTCGCATGTCAATACTTCATTCTTTTTTTGCGCCGCAGCTATGAAATTAGTTGTGTTTTAGATATTGTATCGACTAAATATAAGTGGATTAATTCTATTGATTCTCCACAGCTTGGCGATCATATGCAAGAACGCGATCCCGAATTTGGCAAAAATTTTCTGCATTTACGTATTCAAGTATGAAAGGAACATTCTCTGTATACCGATGATACAATTCCAGAAAAAGCGGCCAGTTAATATCTCCATCCCCTACTGCCCGGCCTCGAGCATCATTCACTTTACGGTCTTTTCCATGGAAATAAGCAATATAAGGCGACAAATACTTGAACATGTCTTCCTCAGATGAATTGGCGATTAAATTAGCCGGGTCGAGCAAAATTCGAACACGATCAGAACCAACTTGATGAAGAAAGTCCTTCGTTCTTTTCGCGCTAGGAACAACATCTAGAACGCAAGGTTCAAGTGCAACATCTACCCTGTATTTTTCAGCTAATTCGGCAAGTATCTTAAAATTATCAACTAATCTGGTAAAAGTCGTCTCATACGTAGAGTCTTGAACACCCCGTTGGCCCGGGATAAAGCCGCATTCAGTCGACACATAGGGCACTCCATTATACGAAGCAATTTGCATAAGGCGTTCAAAATAGGATAAATTTTTCCTTCTTTGCTCTTCATCCGTTTCCAAGAGATTCGTAAAAACACCAATGGCTGTCACAGTAATTCCATGTCCACGATAATTCTCGATTATTTTTTGACTCCGCAAGTCTGTCAAGTCGTTCAAATCGGAGACCCCATTATAGACCCAAAACTTCGAATCGGTTTGTGAAAAGCAAAGTTCCGTCCATTTAAAGCCATTTTCAGCAAGCAGGTTGGCAGTCTCCTCATTACTGAGATTGGGAAAACTCCTAGTCACTACACCAACATCCATGGATTTGCCTCCTTATCGAATAGAAAAAACCATTGGCACTTACCCGTGGTTCTGACTGCCCCGTACCGCCTCCTCTTTTACAACCTTTACCCCCTGAGGAACAGTCAAAGATAGGTCTCCATTTCGGAATTCCAACTTGACTTTACCGGTTTTAACCTCAAATTCCAACGAAACAAAATCCAACGATTTAGGAATATGCGGAGCGAATCGAATTTCATTCCAGCCTGGTTTTAATGGTGTTAAGCCGAAAATTTCTTCAATTAACACTGGAATAGGAGCGCTGGCCCAGGCATGACAAAGACTCGTATTCAACTTTAACTCTTTCGACCAAGCCTCAAAACAGGTCGTAGCCCCTTCTTTTACCATATTACCCCAGGAATGCAAGTCATCCGATGAAATCAGTTCATAGATAAAATCATGCTCTCCGGCTGCAGCAAAAGCTTTTAAAACAAAATAGGACATATAAACGCCGCAGTTGAGTCGTTTCTCCTTCAGGAAAGCAACGACATTGCTTGTGGCTTCATCCGGTACCAATCCAAACAAAAGAGGAAGTGCGTTGGAATGGAGTGCCGAATGTTTCGAACCCTCCCGATCAACGAATAAGCCAGTTTTCACATCATAGAAAACGCTCCGGAATGCTGCCGCAAATTGTTCCATATCGTCTTCTATAGGTAGATTTAGAATTTGCTTTATTTCCCGGTTTGCTAGCATGGCTCCAAAATAAAAAGCGTTGATCACATTATGGCAGCCTTCCCCAACCGGTTTTTTCAACTCGAAATCATAGCCGTCTCTCATGCCAACCGGCCAATCAACCAAATTCCATTTATCTGTCACAAGATGCAGTAACCCATCTTCCCGTTTGTATTGTTTAAAATATTGCAACAGGGACTCAACAAAAGGATACATATCCTGTAAAAACTCAATATCCGCGCTTTGCTTGTAATACTGGAGCAGCTGAATCGGCCATTGAAATGAGAAATCCGCAATTTCCTGCATCAAATGTCCTGGAGCAACCGCTACAAAACCGGGGCATACTCGGGCTGACAATATGGCAAAGTCGAGAAGTGCTTTTTTAAACAATCTTAAATCACCGGATAGGTAAGCATGTGCGTGTGTAATGATCGTATTATCCCCGAGATATTGACCCTTTTCCCTGCTCGGACAATCGACATAGTTTTCTTGTGACCCGTATTTCACACCATTTTTACAAATTTCCCATATTTGGTTTAATAGCGAATTGGATGAATCAAATCGGCATTTCCCTTCGTTTAGCGGATAATGACGGACAATTGCACCGAAACTGTTTGAGTCCATTACACCCACTGTCCCAATAACTTCTACGTATCGAAAGGCCTTGTAATCAAAAAAGTCAAGCTCATCCTCTCCACCAGACAATGTCCAAATCTCCCTATACAGGCAATTGCACCGCATCATATATTTCACTGATTTATCCTCTTCGTTTAACTCCTCACCGCAGCGAACTTCGATCGTTTCACCTGCAGATCCTTTTGCCTTCATCCTGAACTGCCCGGTGATCTCTTGGCCAAAATCGATCAAATAATGACCTTCTGTTATTTTTTCAACATTTGCGGGCTTAATCGCATAGACATCAATGGGAGGTGTAGGCTGAAGAAATAACCGGTGATCATCCGCGTAATGTTCCCGTACGAAGGCCCAATCATTATCGTTGAACTCTGCACTTCTCCATCCGGCGAATTTTAATCGGTTATCAATATGTTCAGCGAATTGAGTATTATAACCGATAATCTCTCCCCTGCCGTACTCTTCGGTGATGTTATACTTCCACGTGTGATTCGTCACCAGATACTGTTTATCATTAATCGTGACTTCTGCAATCATCCCTTGCCTGTAATCCCCACTGTTATAAGCCCGGCAAACTAATCCTTGATAATAAACATGAACTGCAATTACATTTGTTCCTTCAATCAAAAAATCTTTTAAATCAAATCGATTGTAGTAGTAATAATAATAATTTCCTTGTGCTGGGCCTTGGCCGACAAATTTACCGTTTACATATAATTTATAGTAGTCATCAGCTGTTATGTCGATGAAAGCACTTTGAACTTCTGATGAGACAAAAAATGTTTTTCTTACCAGCATATGTTGATTCTTAAGTTCTTCTTTGTGCGCGGGTATATTGACTTTCTCATGTTCCTTATGATGATAATCGATCGGTCTAAGTACATGAAACTGCGGATCCATGATCCATTTTGCCTGCCATACTTTATCCATCATTTCCCTCCTATTTGTTATTTTAACCCGTTCAACCCAACGATCTGCCAACTACTGATTCTGCAAGGCCGTCGTGATCGCTTGATTAGCCTTATCTTCAGCTGTCCGCAGTACAGTATTGATATCTGCGTTGCCTGTGATCAGATCTTTAAAACCGATTGCACCGATGACTGCACCGTCAAATGTTGTTTGAGAATGTGGAACTGCGTAGTGATTGTAAAAGTTCGCGTTTTTAATATTTTTATCTTTGTAGGGAGTTTCTTGGCCAAATGCGTTTTTAACGGCATCATTGTTTAGGATCGGAACAATGCCTTTTTTCGATAAGTGCATCTGTTCTTCATCCGAAGTCAGGAATTTTAAAACTTCCATTGCTTGATCCTTGTTTTGACTTGAGGACGAAATTAATGCATACAGCGGGTAGGGCTGTGAACCGACACCCGGGTTTGCCTGGAATGTGGGCAAAGCTACCATATCCCAATTAAAATTCTGAAAAGCCGGGTTGTCTTGCAAACCGTAGTTCATGATATACATCGCAATATTGCGGTCCTTCTGAAAAGCATCATTAGGATTGGAGAGCAAATTAGCAAGGGAGGAAGGGTCGGAAATTCCTTGTATAGAATTTACAACAGCCGTTTGCAAAAATTGCTTCCATTGATCATTATTTATGGTAGCTTTATTGGTATTCTTATCGACAAAGGGCAGAGAAAGTTGATTCATTCGGCTTAGGTGTCCATATGAAGCCCCAAGTCCGATATATTGAATGCCCTGATCGACCTTTGTCAACTTTTTCGCTAAGTTGGTCATGTCGTCCCATGTCATTCCATCTTTTGGATAGGAGACCCCAAACTTATCAAAAATGTCTTTGTTGTAGTAAACCACCAAACCGCCGCTGTTGATCGGCAGGCCATACAATCCTCCATATTGTTTGATCCCATCCAATGTTTTCGGTTCAATCCGGCTTAAATCAACACCGTGTTTCTTCGCAAGGTCTGTAAGATCATACTGAATGCCCAATGGAAAGACGCCGTCAATGACACCAAGAGAAGAAAGCACGATATCAATCTGGGAACCATTAGCAACTAAGTTGGGTAACTGAGTATCCTTGCTATTGCCGATCATGTATTGAAACGTATAATTAGGAAACTTTTTTCGCAGATCATCTCCCCATCTGGCATTAAACACTTCCTCCGGATCTCCGCTAATGTTATAAACAACTAATGTTGCAGGTGCATCTGGAGTTGGATTCAATTGATTGACTGTGCTGCTTTTGCCACTGATACAGCCGGTTAGTAAAGAAAAAATGAAACCCAGTACGAGGATAAACCATCCACATTTGCGATACATCGGAATAATCCCTCCATTTATTATTCAATACGAATAATTGAAAGCGCATACATATTGCTCAAAAAGATTCTTAAGCAAATCATTCAATGTGGGGAGTATCTCAACTTGTTACTACCTGGCGCTAGATCAACCGGGGAGTTAAACAGGTAACCAACGGTTGCCCTTTTTGCAAATCAAAATCCTTCGTGGTCACATGCTGCTTGCCATCAAATCTGGTGCCATCGGGAAAGTAGATAATCGCATAAGATTTTCTCGGCTGTTCCGTTTTATTTGCGTGTGCATAATGAAAGGTTAGGCCATCGTGAAACGTACAGCTGCCCGCTTTTAATGGCACGCATACCGCTCGATCTTCACTGAATTCTGTTCCTTGTACATATTCGAAAATATTATCCTGGCCAGTAAGACTAATATTTTTGATATCCTTTATTCTGTGAGATTTCGGGATAAACATCATACACCCGTTGTTTTCGTCTACATCCTCTAAAGCAATCCAGATCGATAAAGCACCTGATTCCACCATGGGCCATTTTGGTAAATCCTGGTGCCAAGGAGTAGGAGCCGAATCGAGCGGATCTTTCCATAATGAGTGATCGTGAAAGAAGCGGATACCCTGTGCTCCTGTCAGTTGACGTGCAAGGTCAGCCAACCTGAGATGAAAAGCAAACTTGCACATGCCCGCGTGATCCCGCCATGTATTGACCCTCTGATTTAATACCCGGGCATAATTCTTATCACCATTCTTAACAACTTTATCCCCAGAGCTAGCCATGACCTCTTCCACGTACTGCTTTAATTCCTCAACTTCTGATTCTGTTAAAACATTGTCGATTTGTACAAAACCATTTTCCCGGTAAAAGTTAATTTTCGCATCTGACAGTTGTGTGAACATGTTGACCTCCTTGGTCATTTATTATTTTTGTCTGATCAACTTCGTTAAACGTCCATCTGAAATCCATTCAACGATATAAACATCCTCGTTGGAGTCCACACAGACAGCATGTGGAGAACTTAATTTATCAGTGCGGAAATAGGTTTTCGGCAAATTCGGCCACCCTTTTTGCTTGTAAGCTTGCTGATCTTCTCCCAGATGCGTAATTAACCGGTCATGTTTATCGAGAATCGTCACACGGCTGTTTAGATCCGGAATATACAATTCTTCTCCGAAGAAATAAAAACTACAGGGCAAATCCAAATTATGATCGATAAAACGTTTGTGCTGACCATCCAGTGTAAAAACTTGAATCCGATGGTTTCTTCTGTCTGCAATATAAATCTCTGGTTCCTGCCCCCGCATTTTAATGGAAATGCCATGCGGTTCCAGAAGTTGGCCTGGTTCAGAACCTCGCCCGCCCCAACTCCGAATGTAATATCCTGCCGAATTAAACTGATGGATGTAATATTGGCCATATCCATCTGCGATGTAGATATCGCCATTGGGTGCTATACAAACGTCAGTAGGAATATAACGGCGCTCATCATCATAAAGATCCGGCCGGTCTGGCTTGCCTACCCTCAACAAAACTTCACCAGTTAAAGTCGTTTTAACCATCAAACCGCGTTTGATATCTGTCAAATAAAAATATTCATGCCCATCAGCTTCCCGATGTAAATAGAATCCATGCGCACCACCTGCAAACTCTTCTCCCCACGAAGTAAGGAAATTACCATCCTGATCGAAAACGATTACTGCGTCCTTACTGGTATTAAATACATAAACATGATCTTTGGAATCCGCGCATACTCCATGTGTATACCCAAAGGAAATTCCCGCTGGCAGTTTCCCCCAGTTTTCTGCGACCTCATACAGATGTGAACAGCTGCCAATTATTAGTTTTCCATTCATTTGATATGGAACTCCTTATAATACATAATTACT
>JAQBPP010000385.1 GCA_028287455.1 Bacilli bacterium
CATAATTCGGTTAGACGGCCATTGGAGTATATGAAATCTAAAGGCGTGGAAGTCACCTATATCCGGCCAAATGATGCAGGGGATATTTCACTGGAAGATATAATCTCTGCTGTGCAGAAAAAGACAAAACTGATTGCAGCCACACATGCTTCGAATGTGACAGGCAATCTGATTGATATTAGGAAAATCGGACATTGGGCTAAAAGCAAAGGAATACGGCTTCTGGTGGATGCCAGTCAAACTGCGGGTATTTTCCCAATAAATGTACAAACAGATTATATTGATCTGTTGGCAGTAACAGGACATAAAAGTCTCTACGGGCCTCAAGGCACCGGCTTTCTATATTTGCCGTCCGATCTGGATCTGGTTCCTTTACTGCACGGAGGTACTGGCGGAAATTCTGAGTCAGCAGATCAACCGCTTCAGCTTCCTGATCGATATGAAGCAGGTACACGCAATGTCGTAGGGATTGCGGGTTTAGGTGCTGGGCTGGACTACGTAAACGAGATTGGAATTGATTCTATATATAACCATGAATCTAAGTTAACAGGCATTCTTTTGACTGAGTTGCAAAAAATAGATCGTGTACAGCTGTTAGGTCCTGCGATTGATCAACAGCGTGCACCTATAGTGAGTTTCACAGTGAGGGGAATGGATTCTGCCGAAATTGGCTTCATCCTGGATCAACAATTCGACATAGCAGTAAGAACAGGGCTGCATTGTGCACCCCTTACTCATGAGGTTGCTGGGACTATAGAGACTGGAGCAGTAAGGGTGAGTCACAGTATGTTTACGACTGAAGACGAAATCATCCAGTTTCTATATGCGGTTGACGAGATAACGAAATTATAGTTTGTTGGGGAAGACCCGAATTTCGAATATAAGAGATAGAAGGAGAGAATCCTTGGTGGACATTCTGTACGCTTTTTTACAAGCCAATGTTAATTTAATTCTACTGGGGATACTGGTAATCCAAATCATATTGATTATCGCGGTGCTCGGCACAACGCGAAGGGCAAAAAAATTAAACCGAAGATATGAACTACTGTTAAAAGGTTCCACAGCAGAGAATTTGGAAGAATTACTTGTAGAATACACCAAAGAAGTGAAAGGCTTGCAACACAAATATGATGCGTGTGAAAAACAACTCAAAACAACTACAGATACTATAAAATCAAAAGTAGGCAAGATTGGTGTAGTAAGGTATAACGCTTATGCGGATGGAGGAAACGATCTGTCTTTTTCAGTTGCCATGTTGGACGGTCAAGACAATGGTGTCGTATTGACGAGTTTTTACGGCAGGGAAGATACCAGGGTATATGCAAAACCACTAAAAGACGGGGGATCCGTTTACCCTTTAACAGAAGAAGAAAAAGAGGCCATACTAATAACAAAATCCTCATCCTGATGTAAACTGGATGTTCGAAGCGGTCCACCGCTCGTCGGTGTTTAAAGGAACCAGATGGCGTGCATCCACGTTTACAAGCAAATAATTATGAATTGCATCGATGATTGAATCCGAAATTAATTCAGCCATGCTCATTACAATTGATAAACGCGTGTTTTGTAAAACGATATATTCCATAAATCCACCTACATTCACAACCCCAGTCACATGAATATCGCCTATCAATGGCAATTCCTTTTGAACACCCGCACCTGGTTTTAATGGGCCTGGTGCGATTGTCAGTGAGCCGACAGAAGAGACCTGACCTAGACAAGCATCAACTGCAATGACAAATGCATTTTTATGCTTGCTCGAGATGGTTGTGATCGTCTCCGTTAAATTAACGGCATGAACAGGGAATTCTAACGTACCATAAATATGACAAGCCTCATTGCAGAGCTGCGGTGTAAGGAAACTGCCGACCAATGGTCCTAAAGCGTCGCCAGTTGAACGATCTGTGCCAATGCATAAAATTACGATTGGTCCCTGTACGTTGTGTGCCACCAGCAGACTATGCAAACAGGAGTGCATGACAAGTTTAGCCTGCGGATCGGTATGGTTCACTTTGACTGCTATTTCGGAAATCCGCTCAGAGACTCGTGAGATCATAATTTTCCTCCATTGACATTACGCATATTGTCCATAGTATATGGAGAAAACTGGGGTAATATACCTGACTCTGGAAAGGATGGCTTCTATGGTGGATGAACTTCTAATCGGAGGGATTGCCTGGTTTGCGATGACCGGGTGGATGCGGGGGTTTGCACGTTCTTTATTTGATGCTTTATCCTGGATGCTGTCGATTCTGTTCGTGACAATGACCATTCCTCTTTTGCAGGATCAGATGATGGATGCAGGCTGGCGTTCGTTAATCAATGACAGAGCAGCACTGATTTATCCGGAACACAAGAGCTCAATTGCAGTATTTGCAGGGTCTGGTGGACTCAGTGGCAGGTCACTGTTTGAAATCGGAATTTGGTGTGTTCTAATCTTGTTATGTACATTGTCATTGTTTATCGGTTTTCAAATGATTTGGCGGGTATTCAACGTGACTTACAGCAATAGACAAGTGACTCTGACAAACTCGAGTAGGCGAGCGGGTACAATTGTAGGGATTGCGTTGGGTGTATTTTTATCAATTTATTTGTTTCAATTGTTAAGCGGATTATCATGGGCCATTCGTATAGAACAAATTGATCAGAGCATTGCAGGCTCGGTAATACTGCACTCGATATTTTCACTGTTTCCGTGGTAACCTATTGGAAAGATTCTGGCACATGCGACAGATCATGGAGGAAACTCAATGAATGGTTTACAAAGCACTATCTATCAGCTGCAACGACAATTTGTGGCTTTGATTGAAAACCCGAAATTTTATGCAGGCATAATCAATATCATCATTTTGCTTGTGATTGCAAGAGTTTTGCTGGTGTATGGAACAAAGGTGCTAGAGCGTGTCGTTACACATCGCAAGGTTCGTTTGGATCAAAGACGACTGAGGACAATCGCCAGTTTAGGCTCGAATATATTGCGATATGTCGTCTATTTCTTTGTCGCCTTAATCATACTTGAACAGATTGGGTTCCCCTTGCAAACGCTGCTTGCTGGCGCGGGGATCGTAGGAATTGCAATCGGTTTTGGTGCGCAAAACTTGGTGCGTGATGTGATCAGCGGCTTCTTTTCAATCCTGGAAGATCATTATGCAGTGGGAGATGAAATACAGACAGGCACTTTTCGAGGCACTGTTCAAGATGTTGGCCTCAGGACTACGATAATACGCAGTGGAACAGGTGAAGTGCATATCATTCCAAACGGATTGATCACCCAAGTTACTAATTACTCTAAGGCTAATTCTGTCGCGATTGTCGATGCAGCAATTGGCTATGAAGAGAATGTGGCGAAAGTGATGGATCTCATGAAGCAGGAGTTAACAGGAATGAAGGGGCAGATTGACCATTTGATTACAGATCCAGAAGTTTTAGGAATCCAGGATTTAGGAACTTATCAGATCTCAATTCGAATACTGGCCGAATGTATACCGCTGCAGCAGGGAGTGGTTGCAAGAGAAATCCGTTTGCGAATCAAGAATTTATTCGAGCGGGAAAAAATTGCAGTTCCATATCCAAAACATCTGGTGATGCAAGTGAGCCAAGAGATAGACAGCGAGAACGTGAAACTGCCGCAGGGAGAGGAAGGGGCTACATGAATAAACAATTTCAGCTCGGGGACGTTGTGCAAATGAAGAAACAACATCCATGTGGCGGCAATGCGTGGGAAATCATCCGAATGGGCATGGACATTCGAATCAAGTGTGAAACTTGTGGACGAAGCGTCTTGATGCCAAGGGTGCAATTTGAGAAGGACATGCGAAAAGTGATCCCTAAGCGCGAGAACAATTGACACCTACGGGTGTTTTTGTTTTTGAGATCACTGTAGATAGAAATAAGTTAATGAGTGAATTATTTTTGTTCCAATTCTCTACTCTTCATGGTAAGATAAAAGCAATTCAGATGATCCAGGTGTTGGAGTAGAAAGGCGTAGGTGTAACTGATGGCTTTAACTTGTGGAATAGTTGGCTTACCGAATGTGGGCAAGTCTACGCTGTTTAATGCGATCACGAAGGCTGGTGCGGAAGCAGCCAACTATCCGTTTTGCACGATTGACCCGAATGTGGGTGTCGTGGAAGTACCAGATCCACGATTGCAGGCTTTAGCGGATATTGTGAACCCGAATCGCATCGTGCCAACCACGTTTGAATTTGTAGATATTGCAGGTTTGGTAAAAGGGGCAAGCAGAGGAGAGGGTCTTGGCAACAAATTTCTCTCTCACATACGAGAAGTAGAGGCAATAGCGCATGTAGTGCGCTGCTTCGAGGATGGAAATGTAACCCATGTCGCAGGCAAAGTGGACCCTTTGGATGACATTGAAACGATTAATTTGGAATTAATCCTCGCTGATCTGGACACAGTCGACCGCCGTGTAGACAGGAGCCGCAAGGGTCTTAAGAGCGGGGATAAGAAGATAGCAGTAGAGCTGGACGTGTTGGAACGAGTCAAGACTGCATTGGAACAAGGCAAGTTGGCAAGATCGGTGCAGTTAACAGATGAAGAAGCTGTTTATCTGAGAGATCTGCATCTTCTTACAAATAAACCCGTGTTGTATGTAGCCAATGTTGGAGAAGATGAAGCAGCCGATCCATCAGGAAATACGTATGTGCAACAGGTAAGAGATTTCGCGAAAACCGATCACGCAGAACTAGTTGTTATTTCGGCCAAAGTTGAGTCCGAAATCGCGGAACTTGAGGGAGACGAACAACAACTGTTTTTGAGCGAATTGGGGTTGGATGAATCCGGACTAAACCGGTTAATCAGAGCCGCGTATCACCTGCTGGGATTATCCACGTATTTTACAGCGGGTGTTCAAGAGGTGCGCGCCTGGACCATTCATCAAGGCACGAAGGCACCACAGGCTGCTGGAGTAATTCATACCGATTTTGAAAAAGGTTTTATTCGGGCGGAAGTGGTCGCCTATGAGGATCTTATTTCGTCCGGTTCAATGAATGCTGCCAAAGAAAAAGGCTTGGTTCGCTTAGAAGGCAAGGATTACGTAGTAGCAGATGGAGATGTCATGCATTTCCGATTTAACGTTTAATCCATTCACGTTTTTGGAGGAGGAGAATCCATGCTTAACAGAATTATTCTCATCGGGCGATTAACTGCAGATCCAGAACTGCGGTATACGAACTCGGGCACTGCGGTTGCTTCATTTTCACTAGCTGTGGACAGGCCTAGACCGAATCAAAACGGCGAGCGAGAAACTGATTTTATCAACATTGTCGTCTGGCAAAAGCAGGCTGAACTTTGCGCTCAATATCTGAAGAAAGGGCGGCTGGCAGCGGTGGATGGCCGTCTGCAAATTCGCAGCTACGACAACAAGGAAGGGCAGAAAGTTCGGGTAGCTGAAGTAGTTGCCGAATCAGTTCGTTTCCTCGACCGTGCTGATCAGACGAACAGCTCATTTGGAGTGGACAATGACCGAGGCGGCAATTCAGCGGGACGTGGTTCAGCTGAAAAATCTTCGCCATTTGAAGATCCGTTTGCAGGAGACGGCAAACCGATTGATATTACAGATGACGATCTGCCGTTTTAACCCACACTCAAAACTTGCTGCTTGAGGCTGGAACAAGAACCCTTGCTGACAGGGGTTCTTTCTTTTACACGAATCCGGGTTAAATCCCAAACTTATCGAGGACGGCGAAGAACTCTTTGAGGAAGTCATAAAACAGTTTCTCAGAAGGAGCGAGTTCCCGATTGTTCGGAATAATGATCCCGACGGTGCGAGTAACTACGGGTTCACTGATCGGAATTTTAACTGTAGTACGTGGTACATTGTCAATTAACGTGATTTCTG
>JAQBPP010000395.1 GCA_028287455.1 Bacilli bacterium
AGGGTACTGATAATGGGATGAGTTTGCTGAACTCCCATCCGCCTTTACTGAACGGAGATTTGCTTTTCTTATGGGATCTACCTTCGTAAAACAAAGGATACTGAAGGTATCCATACTTGGGATCGGCTAAATTATGGCGAAGCACAAACCAACGATAAGACCAGGTCTTGTTTAGTACCAGATCGCTGCTGTCAAATCGCGGTGCTTTGGCCAACCAGGTGTCGTAGGCCATCTGCTGCTTTTTGACAATAGCTTTGCCACTAGCAGGTCCATTTGCATAGGCGGCTGCACGTTCAGCAAGAAGTTCACGCGGGTCAACTCCCCGAATTCCAACTGCTGCGGAAATGACAAACTGTTTCGTTTCTCCTGGCTTCAGTAGTACTTCATTAAACAACGATTCGTCGCTTACGACGATCACCCCGTCGATATCGAAGCTGTAAGTCTCAATGGAAAATCCGCCATTAAGATGACATCCTTCACGTTCCGTAAATGCATCACGATAAGTAACCAATTTCAAACAAAGCTCTTCTTCACTGCTGTTAGTCCAGGTTTGGCAGGAGACCGCACAATCATCCCACGAAATAAACTTTTCCTCCGTGAAAGATAACCGGCGTCCATTGTATTGCATGTGCAAATAGCTCGGAAACCAGCTGGTTTCACATGGATCGAAGCTGGTGACCAGATTGTTGGTTACTTTATACAATAAGGGGATATTCATCTTGTGGATAAAATCGAACCTGCCGGAGAAGCCGGGCACCGGCTCCAAATAATCTGCCCATAACCTAGCGCCTGTTGGACCGAGCAGCAGTGCCCCAGGCAAAGTCCGCAGCGTTTTTTTCCCTGCCTGCAGTTCCTCGTCCCATCCTCTGCTTGTCGTCAAAGGCTATCGCTCCTTCCAGCTGTTGCAAACAGTCGACCTTCATCTGCAAGCCAACCATCCAGATCAGGTAGATCAAAGAGGCGGAGCATGCCGGGAATAATAAAACTAAGTGAGTCGACCGGATCATACGATGTTTCTTTTACCCAATCCGCGATGCTCGACATTCGGTCTTTCATGCGAATTTCTCGAATTGCCGGTTCAAGCAGTCCTGCGAAACCAACGTAAATCGCATATTTCCCGCAACCGTAAAGCCGGATATCTGATGCATCAGCGCAGCGAAGCTCAGCAGCCAGTTCTACTGCGCGAAGTACATCATACGTTCGTACGGCTGCCATGCTGTCATCCAGCCACATGAGTTCATCCGTGTGTTTGTCCAGCACCCCGAATTGCTTGAATGGATTGTCTTGGGGAGAGTTCAGATGCGGCAAGAGCGGTCCAACTCCTGTCGGATTCAACAAGCGCAAGCCGGCCTGAAGCACAGGTTTCCTGAATCCACTTCGCGTGCGCTTGCAGTGAATGTAAGCCGCCCTCCCAGATGCCAATGGAGACTGGAAGCTTGCGATCAGCCAAACGCGCATCGGAAAATTGCAGCGCCATGTTGAGCAATCCGCGCTGGCTCCACCAGATGCTGCGCGTCACTCGCAATCCCTCGAACTCACCTGAAGAATAATGACGAGGATTTAGGGCATAAGGATGTCTGCTTCCGGTTACTTTGCCGCGCAGCCACTCGATCGCAAGTCGTTTTCTCTCCACATCTCCAATTGATTGCCGTGCTGATTCAAACTGCGTCAGCCGTTCGACATTTTCTTGATGGACATTTTTGGCCTGCTCCATCTCCCCGATAAGCTGCCCGCTCTTCGTGCACCAAAGCTGCTGGGCAGCATGAAGTTGAATTTGATCACCCGTTGGAAGAACCCTTTGCCCCAGCAAATGCTGCGAGAAAAATCCCGCAGCAGCGAGCGCCAGAGGAATCGTAAACCGATGGACATCCTCATCAACAAACAGTTCCAACTTATCAAGGCAGCCGCACATCTCCCAAAACCGACTGTTGACCTCCACGTTCTGTCTGGTTCCTTCAATTGGAACTGAATCATATTGCGTCGCCAGTATCAGCACTGGACGCGGGGCCATCGCCAGTATGATATCTTCATGATCAAATCCAAGCGCAGAGAAACCTGGCCATTTTTGCTCTGCATCTTGCGTTTTCCCTGTCAGCAGGAAATGCGGCCTGTTCATGATAAAACCGCCGGGTGCGGCTGCCGCAATGCGCGTATCATACATCATGACGAGTGCCGTTTGCGTACCCCCACCTGAATGGCCAGTCACGCCGATGCGGGACTGATCCACTTCCGGCCGACTGCACAAATAATCGATTGCACGCATGGCGTCATGCAGCATATACCGCGCCAGGCTGTCACCGACTGGCAAACATTGGCGACCCACCCGCTCATGCTCCAGCACGCTGGTAACGGCAGCCTCTTTTGCTATCGGATCGTAATAGCCGAACCGCTCGCCCTGACCAACGGGGTCAATTGCAAGTACAATCAGGCCCGCCTGAACTAAATACTGACAGACTGTCTGATATTCGTCACAGTGTTTCGCCTGTTCGCGATGTCCACATAAAAACAACACGGCACCGCGTGGCTGCGATATCCCATCCGGCACATACAAATTGCCAGTGACATAAACACTGGGCCTTGATTCGAAGATCACTTTCTCAATCCGGTAATTGCCGCCCATTACAGTGCCAGTAATTGTTGGATTAAGAGGCGAGTGGCCTCTAGGCAGTCCACCGAGGCATCGTTCAATCCCCAGGCGAATCTGCTGCTGGCGCTGCTTAAGTTGTTCTGGACTCGAAATCGCCGTCCGCGCCAGGTCACCTGCCGCTGCAGCTTGCATGGCACGCTCATAAACCAGGCGCGGCAGTTGGCTTTTTACGTCGAACGTGTTGACCTGTACAGCCTCCAGTTTTTCGAACATGATTGTTAAATCTCCTTTAGACATACTGAAATTGTCTACTTCATAAACAGCTCGATGACGGGAACAGTCACATTCGGTTTTTTGACAGGAAGAGACAACGTAAGGGTAGTCGCGTCACGTCCTTCCCGATAAGCCCCTTCGTCCATAGTACTCTGCACAACGCCTTCGCGGATCAGGATTTCAGAACTGTCGCCCAGCAGTTGGGCATATTCCACTTTGCCCGCGAATCCTTGCAAGTGTATTGATTTAAAAGGCCAACTAAACACATGGACATACATCCGGTTAGTCTTAGGGTTAAACGTCAATCTGCAGTCATCCGGACAGACAAATGACTCCGGCGCCTGACTGCAACCGTAGATCGA
>JAQBPP010000400.1 GCA_028287455.1 Bacilli bacterium
ACTACCGCCGCTTTGCGTTCTGTTTTGGCCGTCGAAATTTCCTGTTTATATTCACTTCTGACAACTGCATTCCATCTGTATCCACAGGCGGCAGCAGTTCGGCCGAGTATTGACGCTGCTTCGTCGAACGCCGCGAGTTGAGTGCTTCCTTGCCTGATATGCCGGATCAGAATGTCAGCAAGTACTCGATCATCCTCTGTTGTCCATGCATCTTGCCGCATCGCTCTCATAAAAATGTCCTCCTTCACCCGTTCCTACTGAATCTATATGCGGGGAAAGAAATGGCTATCCATGAGAAACTACGGTTTTAATACAAATTTGTAAAAATTTAAACCAGTTTACGCAGCAGTCGGGTGAGTATCCCGCGTTTGGTTAACAGCCTTGGCCGTCTGCCTGCCGCAGGCCAGATCCGGTCAGCGAGCGCCGCCGCAAAAATCAGTATTTTAAATACACGCAAGTACGTTTGCATCTTCTCAAACCTCCTGGATTGCAAAGATATTCGGTGCGATCCTCAGTGTAGTGTTTGACAGAAGAACCGCTTTTATCCTTACAAAAGGAGGCACACAGTGATTTGCCCTCTGGTGTACATGTTTAGCGATGGAAGTAGAACAGGCCTGCAGCGATGAATACAACAGCTGCAATGAATAGGGAAATATTGAGTTTTTTGTACATGGTATGGAGTATTCCCCCCTCACATCCACTATATCATATTTGCTTGTTTGGTTTAGAGGATTTCACTTTCGGACGTGCTTTCGGCTGCAGTTTCGGAGCAGACTTCGAAGGCAATTTGAGAGTTGTTTTAGGCTGCATAGCCTGAATAATGGCTTCTGCGATCCACTTATGTCCAGTATTGCTTGGATGAATGGGATTATGGAAGATTCTCAAATCTTCTAACTTACCTTGTTTAAACCCTTCGATTGCTATTTTCTCCTTGTGTTCAAAAACGTGGTACAAATCCACATAAACTGCTCCATGCTGTTTAGCGACCAGGCTCGTAATGCGGTTTATCCTGCTTATGACTTCCGTAACTTTTACCGCATTAGGAAAAGGATTATAGAGACCCGCCAGATATATCTTGGCAGCCGGCTTTAGACTGGTCTTAACAATTTCACAGATACCATTGATCGATTGTTGATAGGTATCAAATATCTTTTGGACAGATTCGACTGTTTTCTTCGCAGAGACAAGATAAGGGTACGAAAATAGCAGATCGTTGCCGCCAATCAACACAACTACTGACGTGGCCTCTTGCCAAATCTCAGGCGGCTGCTGCTGCGCCTCTTTGAGTAAACGTTTCGACGTCCACCCGGGTTTGGCAATAACCATAGAGGCTGGCAATCGTGCCGGAAAACGAGCAAGAAAGTGACTCGCCCCAATACCCACAGAGATAGAATCGCCAAGTACAACGATCATACTGATCCCCCTTTCTCCCTGTCAGCATATGGAGAAAGTAAAAGGATGGTTTGGATTCCCTTACCATCCTTGCAGAAGTACTTGAAATTTTGGTGAAAAGCCAAGCAACAAATGTTTGATCGCCCGTGCCAGGCCGGCATCAAATTCAGGATTTTTGGTCAACGTCTCCAAGAGGCCTGCACTTACCAAAAACTGACTTTGTCCTGTAAATTGCAGGGTGTCCCAGCCAAGCTCAGTTCCTTGATCCATCAAAGCGGTAAAATTCACATCATGGGTGAGATCCATTTCACCAGGGTCTGCCAGGATGTCAGATACCACCTGATGGTTCAGATAGCCTCGGATCGTGCCGGTGGGTTGATAATCCGGATACAGCTCACTGATTTCAGCACCGTAATCAAATGTCAACAGCCTGCCATGCTGCACGATGCCTGCGATTGATCGCATCCAGTCCAGTACATCCAAATTTATTTCAATCCAGTGATGAACAGGCAGCTCGCGGCCATATCGATTGGCATAGTCCAATAGTTCAGCATCGACTAACGGTCGACGCTGCAAAACGAATCGATCGCCGTTCCAACTAACCCCAAGTTCCAGCCAGCTCCCATTACCGGTTTTTTCTACCAAATGCACCGGGAGTGCATCCACAAATTCGTTGCTGAAAATAAACGCATGACTTAGCTGCGGGAGTCTCGGCAGCCAATTAACGTGCGGGTGCCTGCCAAGACGTTCCTGTTGTTCTCGTATCGAGCGAGGGGATATCTCCACAATCGTGTAATGAACTTGCTCGTATAACGCTGGCCATTGACGGCGGAATGCGGACAAGACTGCATCCGCCAGACGTCCGTCACCTGCGCCAAATTCCACCAGCTCCACACGCTGCGGAAAGTGCTCCAGACGCTCCGCACACCAATGGTCATAGATAAATTTAGCCAGTGATTGCCCAAAAACAGGATGTACTTCGGGCGCAGTATAAAAATCACCCGTTCTCCCAAATGGAGAACGGGTACGTGTGTAATAACCGAAAATTGGATGATATAACGCCTGCTGCTGAAAGGTGTAAAAAGGTAAAAATTCCTGTTCAACAGCCAGCCGGGTCAAACACTGTTTTAATGTGCCGTCCATGAGTTACAGCCGCTCAATAACACGATCAATCAAGCCATACTCCATAGCTTCCTGAGCGGACATAAAGTTATCGCGATCCGTGTCTTTTGCGATTTTCTCGATCGGCTGTCCGGTGCGCTCTGCATAAATACTGTTTAATCTGTCGCGCATTTTAACGATTCGTTCCGCATGAATCATAATATCAGTCGCTTGCCCACGCGTTCCGCCGAGCGGCTGGTGAATCATGACTTCCGAGTTTGGCAGCGCCAGACGTTTGCCTTTGGCACCCGCCATGAGCAAAAAGGATCCCATCGAAGCAGCCATTCCCACACAGATCGTGGAGACATCCGGTTTAATAAATTGCATCGTATCAAAAATAGCCATACCGGCTGAAATGGAACCACCGGGAGAATTGATATAGAGGTTGATATCCCGTTCCGGATCTTCAGCTGCCAGGAACAACAACTGAGCTATGATTGAATTGGCAACCATGTCATCAATGGCCGAACCCAGAAAAACGATTCGATCCTTGAGCAGACGAGAATAAATGTCGTAGGAACGTTCACCACGACTCGTTTGTTCAACTACGATTGGAACTAAGTTCATTAAGTAACCTCCTCAGTGATGTATCTATAGTATGCTTATGTAGCGAGTATGCCATACTTTTGCATCAAAGTCAAAGTTAGTCAAAGTGAGGAATGAGCATTTGTTCGCCTACTGCATATAAACAATGAACAAGCAGGGAAATCCCTGCTTTTCATTGTTTATATGACCTGCTGCGAGCGGAATCTAACTCCATATTTCCCTTTGCGAGTCCGATACAATTCGACTTCGCTGGGTGGCCTCGCACCGTAAATCCTGCGATCTCCTTCGACCCACATCACCGCACAGTAAGCTTCAAATTTACTTTCGTAAAGACCTGCCCAGTATACCCATGGTAACATGTTTGACACCCCCACAGTACGACTGAGTAAACCCACTGTCCGTGGAAGTATTGTCACCATTTTACCTTAGGTCAACACCAGTTAATTTGTTACAGCCAGACGCGGCCGCCGCCGACAATGAGCACATTCTCGTCGCCCAGAATATGCCGCATGATCGTTGTGCTTTCCCATCCGCGTGTAAAAAAAGAGGAAACCAACCGCTCGAGCAGCTGCACTTTATATCCGTTATCAAGCAAGCTGTACATAGTCGCCATCACGGCTGCTTCTGCGTCCAAACCTGCAATATGTACCATAATAATGCCATTCTGTTTTAAAATGTCCAGTACTTCAGGAGTAATCGCAGAATACTGGGATTTTTCGGCGACAACTGCGCCTTCAAAGTGCAGCAGCAGCGTATTGCGATCCTGATTTTCCTCGTGTTTCCAATGAGTCAGGATCACCAAATCATATTCAGAACCGTGTTCATCCAGGTATTTTTGGCACAAAGGGTACATATAATCAGAGTTAGCCAAAAAGTCCTCTTGAACATCGGTGATTATTAACGCTTTCTTCATGGAAAGTTTCCACCTTTCAACCAATTCTACCTGTATGCTATCATACAACAGATAACACGTAAACCTTCGGAAACTAAGGATTTGTGACCGAAATATGATATACTTCCGCTGAGGTTAAGCGATTTTTACACAGGAAGGGTGAACCCGCAGTGACAGATACGATCATCATGTATGATGAAGTCGAACAAACCACAACGCGTTATGTAGGAATTATAGGTGATCAGGCGCGTTTTGATCTAATGATTGTTACTACTGGCCATTTCTTCGGCAAATATGTAGTCACTTGCTTGCAAACGGCCAGGTCAGCCATCCTCAATCTGGAGGAGGCGGACGATGCAGCCTATCTGGCGCAAGCATTTGCATTGTCCGAGACCGAAGCAGAAGAGTTGAGTGAGTTTTTAGGAAGCAACCTGATTTAGCATTATTCGAAGTTAAGAATCCCTGCGTAGGTGGTGGAAAATTCAGCGGAAACGCGCTGGTAGTCCTCATCCGACAATTCCACCACCTGATAACTCTCGCCGTTCGTGTGTATACCGAAGAAGACCAGCTGCGCCTGTTTGGCAGCTAATTCATAATACGCGCCGTAGCCTTCTCCTGCGATTTCAAAATACGCACCTAACGCAAAACGAGTCTCTTTCTGTGTGTCAGTCTCCTGCAATTTTATAAAAAAAAGATCGCCGATCACAGTTAGAATGCGAGCGGTGAACGTCTCCCCTGGATACTCTACGATCAGGCCCTGTTCAGTTTGTTCTTTGATCACAAATAAATCCTTACGGTCATCCC
>JAQBPP010000366.1 GCA_028287455.1 Bacilli bacterium
GCTGTTTGCTCCTTCACCGTTGGAATTGATAGCTGAAATCTGAGAATAATAGATCGCGCCTTTTGTTACTGCCGTATCCTGATAAGTGGTTCCTGTGACATTGGTCAGTACAGTATAGGGACCACTATAAGCAGTTGCCCGCTTAACGTTATATTGGGTTGCACCGGAAACCGCATTCCAAGACAAATTCAGCTGACTGTCACCCGCCACTATCGAAGCACCGGTTGGAGTCGTTGGAGCGTTATTTGCTGAACTATACGGCACGGCCTGCACTTGAGGCGAATTCATGCTTTCCATAGTCGGACTGACGGCGCTGACCACATAATAATACACCGATCCGTTGGAAACAGACGAATCCGTATAATTGGTTATTGTTAAGTTGTTGGCAATCGTCGTATAAGGCCCACCGGATGTACTGCTCCGTTTTACGTTATAGGAGGCAGCTGCTGCAACACTATTCCAAGCTATGTCTACTCGAGCGTTACCTGGATTGGCTGTAAGACCATCAGGATATGCTAAAGGTGAACTAGGCGCTACCGCAAATGAAGTGCTTAAGACACTGGCCCCCCCGGCGCCTTGACTACTTAACGCGTAATAATAAGTCGTTCCATCTGTCAAATTTGCGTCATAATAACTCGTCTGGTTATACGGCAGCGAGCTGCTGAGAACAACCGGCGATGACATATCAGGGGATGTGCTGCGTTCCAATGTATATCCTGTTGCGTTAGATACCATGTTCCATGAAACTGTCACGGAGGAATCACGCACTGTGCTACTAAGGCCCGTAGGCGGCTGTGGCGCCGGTACCGAATTTGAAGGGGTAGCGGCGAGCGGCGGCGAGTCAGAAGATCCAAAAGAATCGCTCGCTCGTACCACGTAATAGTACGTTGTGCCATCAGTTAATCCTAAGTCCTCATAAGGGTTGGCTTGAGTGGGCGGCGAAATCATACCTGCCCCATTTGTTAAAGAAGTGAACGGTCCGCTTGCATCCGTCCCCCGCAAAATGTCGTAGGAGGCGGCATTATTCACTGACGGCCACCACAACCAAACTTGCCCGTCTCCGACAAAATCGCTAACTCCTGTTGGCGTATCCGGAACGGTGGTTGGCTGGTAAACCTGAACGTTGTCCAAAGCAATCTGTCCAGAATACGATCCTGCAGTATTAAAGCCAATCATTTGTGCAGAAGCTGATGTGATCGAATTTTTTGAAGACCAAGAAACATTATTACCATTGGAAACCGCATTTTGCATAAAAGGTACCTGATTCACTGAACCTAAACTATTGGTACTTCCAGTAGGAGTTATAGTTACGTTATACGTAAAATTGTCTAAGTTTACACTTAGTTTAATATGATACCAGGTGTTTTTTGACAAACTGCTTGAGGTTATATAATGGTAATAGTTTGATGAGTCGTACCACGACAAGTAACCATTCTTCATTCCCAGGTATATCAGTACAGGTGATTGGGAATAACTGGCACCGCCTAAAAGTTTAAACAAATAGGTGCCTGAACTGATGTTTGTCGTCGCATAATCAAATTCAATGCCAAGGCTTCCTGAAGTAATTCCGGAATTGGAAAATAATTTCGTAACACCTATTTGGTCAGAAGCAGTTCCTGGCGTAAAGGACACAGTGGTACCGTCCCCGCTAATTGACGCCGCATCATTGGTGTCTGTCAGAACCAACACCTTTGATCCGTTATTTGTTGAAGTCCCTTTGAAGTCAGATGCATTTTGCAAACTTATGGAATCGGTAGTATCTCCTGAAGAGGGTGCATACTGAAAAAGCGGAGTGAATCCCCCTACCGTTGCGGTCGAGCCTGGATATACCGGTCCTGTGTCGGTTACCGATTCAAAATCGTTGCTGAATAAAGACGTGTTACCTGACGGGGGACTAATTGTCGCTGCCTCTACGTTACCACTCATCGGCGGTAAAGAACTGAAAATCAAGAGCGCACTCGAAAACAAAAAGAGTAATCGTTTCCCTTGTTTCCCTCTCATTTGTTCAATTCACCTCTCATTGAAATGATGAAGGTTCTCATTCTACTGTCTTACAGATGACATCTTTCCTTTATCGAATCTCCCAGCATATGACAACGCTTTCACTTTACCAAAATCGTTTGCAATATTCTTTATGTTTTTATGCCATAATTAATAAAAAGTTTGCTTTTTTTGTCCAATTGGAAGTTTGGACAAACGGAGTCGCGGACGCTTGGGAGGAATCCATATGGCCGATATTTTAGAACCAAAATACTTCGCTGAAAACGATTCCTTTTCCATCCAATACATGTATCGCAAAGGATACTCATCCATGCCGGAGCCTCACGATCATCCTTTTTATGAAATCTATTACCTGTTGCTAGGAGAGCGCGTCTATTTTATGAACGGCAAAGTGTTCACGGCGCGAAGCGGTGATATGGTCATTATTAATCCGAATGTTTTGCATTCCACAAGCAGTTCAGATGTACCCGAATTTGAGCGAATTCTAATTCAGTTTAAACACGAATTTATTCAACCTGATATCTGGAAGCGCGAACTGCCGCTGCTCCCGTTCGCGGAGGGATCACAGCTGCTGCACTTCTCTTTAAAAGACGGCCCCGAGATCAAACGTTTGATTAGCGAAATGTTATCTGAATGCAAGGAGCAGCAGGAAGGATACGTCACTGCGGTTCGGACACTGATTACAAATCTCTTGATCCGGATTTACCGCTGCCAACAACAAAATCCTGCAGAGCCCGTTCAATATGCACACCCGATGCACCAGAAAATAACAGAAATTGCCTCGTATTTAAACGAACACTATTATCAAGACCTTACATTAGAACAGCTATCTAAACAATTCTACATAAGTCAGACCTATTTAAGTAGGATCTTTATGAAACTGACTGGGTTTCATTTCCGTGAGTATCTGCAAGTCATCCGGGTTAGGCAAGCCCAAAGACGACTAATCGAATCGCAGGACAAGATCCAGACCATTGCTGAGCAGACTGGTTTTAAACAAATTGCGCATTTCAATAAAACTTTCAAAAAGATTGCCGGCATTTCTCCCCTGCGTTATCGTAAACAAAATCAATTCAATGTTCAGAATTCGAATAAATCCAAATAAAACAGGGAGCCTCTGCCCCCTATTTTATGGCTACCGCATATTGTTTAACGACCTTTCCGACTAGAAAGGGCACTACTGCATTCGATGTATCTGTATTAACTAATTTAATTCCATCTGTTTTAGCGCCTGTCAATTGAATAAACGTCGGGACACCACTCGGACACAAGACTTGATTAAATACGAAGCTGCTGTTGTTTGACAGATCAAAAAC
>JAQBPP010000025.1 GCA_028287455.1 Bacilli bacterium
GCCATGAGCGCCTGCGCAGCCTATCCCGCACAGCAGTGTGATTCGCTTGCCCCGGTTCAGATAGTCTGCTAATTGATTCAATTCTGCCTCAGACGGATGAACGACTGGCTTGGTCACATGAATAACCTGTTCAGGCACCGTTTCATCATCCCCTAATGCGGCAACGTCGCCTGGCAGGATCAGGACAGACACCCCGTTTCGTGCGACTGCAGTCTGCAAAGCCATCGTGAGCAAGCGCGGCATTTGCTCAGGCCGTGTTACTACCTCACAGAAATTGCTGCAGTCCTTAAACAAATGCTCAGGCCGAGTGGTTTGAAAATAGTCAGAGCCAATTTCAGTACTGGGAATGTGAGCCGCTATGGCAAGTACGGGGAAATGACTGCGGTGACAGTCATAAAGTCCATTGATCAGATGCATACTGCCGGGTCCGCTGCTGCCTGCGCATACCGCAATACTGCCAGTGACTGCCGCTTCAGCACCCGCCGCAAATGCGGCCACCTCTTCGTGTCGAACGTGAATCCAGTCAATCTTTCCAGAACGCCTCACTGAATCGATGACAGCGTTTAAAGAATCGCCCACAATCCCGTAGATTCTTGTCACACCAGCTGCTAACAAAGATTTTATAAGTAAATCAGCAATGGTTTGTCGCATCTTGGCTCCCCTTATCCGTATACAATCGAATTTCCAATTATAGTGTGACCACGAACAGAAATGCGATGCACAGCCCGTACCAATTTTTCGTGACATTATCGACAGGCTGATACTGCATCTACTCTGGCTGCTGATCCCCCACCGGCAGCACAAAACTAATTACAGTCCCTTCGTCAAGCTGGCTCAGTGCCTCTGTATATCCTCCATGCAGTTCGACTAATTGCTTGACAATGGCCAGCCCCAGACCAGTACCGCCGATCAAACGAGTACGGGCCTTGTCTACTTTATAAAAGCGCTCCCAGATATACGGCAGCTCCTCCGCTGGAATTCCGTGTCCATTATCATGCACCTCAAACCTCACTGCCTGCTGCGCTGCTTCCGGCTCTGCTGAATCTGCATTTGCATTGATTTGCCTCACAATCACCTGTACATATCCGCCCGTCTCGGTATGCCGGATGGCATTGTCCAACAGGTTGAGGATCACTTGCATAATCCGCTGCTTGTCGATGTGGATCTGCCCAACTTCTTCCAGTGCTTGCACGCGAAGCAAGATCCCTTTTTCCGCGGCAGCTGTGGCGACGCGTTCCAACGCATGCTCCACCAGTTGTTTGGGATCGACCCATTGTTTCTCCAGCCGTATTCTCCCAGATTCTATCCGGGCCAGGTCGAGTAAATCTTTGACCAGATGAGTCAAGAGTTGAGTATCCTCGTACATCAGCTGCAGATATTTCTTTTGGCTGGAAACGTCAATTTTTTCATCAATCATCAGTTCCAGAAATCCCTGCATGGACGTTAAAGGTGCACGGAACTCGTGCGACACATTGGCAAAAAATTCGCGCCTCGTTTGCTCCAGCCGCTGTTTATCCTGAAAGGTTTGCTCGATCTGCTCTGCCGCTGTATTGACCGCATGCACTAAAGAACGAATTTCATCGGTCATCGGCTGTTTACTCTCTACACGCTCGCGGTACTCCCCGGCAGCCAGGCGCTCTGCCACACTCTGGACTTCTTTTAGCGGACGGGTGATTTGTCGCGTCAGGAGATAAGCAAATAACAGCGAACATAAAAATGCCACCACTATGGTCGTCAGAAGGACCAGCCAAATTCGATTCACGGTGGCTAATGCTTCCTGCACGGAGATCCTCATCACCAGCTTGGGAACAAGTACCGCGCTTGAAGAAGCCACTGGCTGAATATCGTTTGTGGACAAATTGGCCTTCGTGTTTTTCGCTCCAATGGAAATCGGCTCGATAACGGCAAACGTAGTTTCCTTATGAATAAACGAGGTGCGATAGGGCTGTTTATCGCTTCGCCCCCATTCATTCGCTGCTGCCTGATCCTCTGTCACCAAGTGCCCCAGCCAGGCGCTGCTGTTATTGGACGTGGCAAAGATAAAGCCTTGATCATCGGCGACCCAGAGTTCGGCATGGAACAAATCGGCGAAGGTGTCCAGCAGTTTTTGCATTTCCGGCTTGTTGCGAATGCTGATCTTCGACGCAGCAGCGTTTTGGGAATCGCTTTGCGGCGTGGCAATCGTCAAAAACGGGACCAATTCACCAGCGAGTTGCTGCCCGCGCGTGCTAAGCAGTTGATGGCGGTCGTTATAGACAATCTGCTTGGAAGCCAACGCGAAGACCAGGCTCACCACAAACAGAATAAAAAACACCAGCAGGCAGAACGCCAGCATCAACTTTCGAAAGATGGTGTTTTGCCGCTTGATCACCTTTGGCTACCCCTTCGCAATGTCGTTTTTTTCCTCGAATACATAGCCCACGCCCCAAATGGTATGGATGAAGTCCCGACCGACCGCATGGTGCTCCAGCTTCTGCCGGATCCGTTTGATATGTTCATCGACTGTTCGAGTGGTTCCCGAGTAAGCAAAGCCCCACACATGATTCAGCAAATCCTCGCGGGTAAAAACCCGCCCTGGCTGTTTCGCTAAAAAAACCAGCAGATCAAACTCCTTCGGTGTGAGTTCGAGCGGTTCGTCATTTACCAGCACCAGACGGCGCTGCGAATCCATCACCAGCAGCTCGCTGTGGATCTGACTGCGCCGCAAAAGTGCCTGTATTCGTGCAAGCAACTGTCTCGGGCTAAACGGTTTGGTTATGTAATCATCAGCGCCTAACTGCAGGCCTCTGATTTCATCCTCTTCTTCGTCTTTGGCTGTCAGCATAATGATTGGCTGTATGAACGATCCAGCACGCAGCGTCTGACAGACTTCCCACCCCGAACAGCCCGGCATCATAATATCCAGAATAACGAGGTCCGGACGCGTGGAAAAAGCTTGCTCCAGCCCGATCTGGCCGTTATCTGCACACGTGAGCACATAACCCTCCATCTGTGTGGCAACCCGAACCAATTCCTGAATATGAAGGTCGTCATCGATGAGCAGTAACCGTTTCTTGCCGGACATAGGGGTTTCCTCCAATTATGACCCTCTTATTCTCACACAATGGTTTCATAGATTGTTTAAACTTTGTTGACATTTTATTGCTATACTGCTGATGGGGTCTAGCTTGTCGCCCCTTTGCCTACATAGTACGTGATTCAGCTGTTTTTTTGCAAAGAAAATCTAGCAGCTTGTAGATTTGGGAGGATGCACGGATGAAAAAGAGGTCTAGGCTAATGACTTCCACCGCAGCAGTTTTGTTGGTGATGAGTCTTGCTGTAACCGGCTGCAGTATAAAACCGGCCGCAACCACGCCGAAAAAAACGAGCAGTGGACCGCGTTCATTGCCTGTTGTTACACAAATCGTTAAAATGGCTGACGTGGGCGGTGGAACTGTCTTCACAGGTTCTGTCACCCCGCAGTCCCTGACCAACATATCCTCAAAAATCAGCGGCAGGGTGACCAGTTTGGCAGTGAAAGTGGGGGATCGCGTCACCACTGGCCAAGCGCTTGCCACCATCGACACCACCACTTTGCAGCAGCAGTTGGAACAATCGAAAAGCTCTGCAGATGTCACTGCAGCGCAATTGACCAAGTCCAAGGACGACCAGGCCAATAGTGTATCCAGCGCGCAGGCCGCTTTGAATTTACAGCAAACGCAGACCAATAAATCGTTATCAGATCAACAAAATACTATTGCTTCCTTAAAAGAGTCTCTGACGGTGTCGCAGGATCAGTTGACCAAAGCCCAAGCTGATGCTGCTAATTCAGTGAACACGGCGCAAAATACTGTAAACGCCCAACAGGTGGCTTTGCAGAACGCACAGGCGGCTGTGCAAAACAACCTTCAGTCTCTGCAGCTGCAAGTGCAGCAAAACCAGGCTGCGTATGATGCCGCGCAGCAATCGCTAAATGCCAGTCCCAGCAATTCCGCCTTACAGTCAAGCGCCCAGGCGGCTTTAACCAAGCTGCAGTCTTCACAACTGGCGCTACAGCAAGCCCAGAATACACCTTCTTCGACTGTTGCATCTGCACAGGCGTCGCTCGCCTCGGCACAAGCGGCCCTGCAGCAAGCTCAAAACACGCAGTCTGTATTGATCTCACAAGAACAATATAATCAGGCGCTCTTGGCGGTGGCCAACGCGCAATCAACAGATCAAGGACTGATTAATCAGTCGAACGCTCAGTTAAACCAATCAGCAACGGCATTAAATACTGCACAATCTACAGATGGCGTAAATGTGACAGCAGCACAGCTCGCACAGTCCCAAACCAGCATCAAGGTACTCAGTGAACAATTGCAGGACGGAACATTAACATCTCCTGTGGATGGAATCGTGACGGCAGTCAACACACCAGTCGGACAAAATGCAGGAGGAGCTGGCGGTTCTGTGGTCAGCATTGCTCAAGTAGACCCAATTCTTGCCACAGTCACTGTGCCTGAATCTACAATCGGCAAGATTCAGGTAGGCACGTCCATGACGGTGAATGTGCCGACACTGAACAAAACCTTTGCAGGTTCCGTTCTAACCATTCACCCTACTTTGGATCCAACCACAAAATCCTACTTTCTGGATGTCAAAGTGGATGATCCAGGCCATCTCTTGCTGCCAGGCATGTTTACGGAAGCCAGCCTTAAAAGTGAAGGGCGACAAGCTATTTTGGTACCGGCTGATGCGATTCTCACGCAGACAAATGGAAATGCGGTATTTGTAGTACAAAATGGCAGATCCAAAAAAGTATTGGTGAAACTCGGAGTCCTGACCAGTTCACAATATGAAATCACCAGCGGCCTGAAAGAAGGCGATGAAGTAGTTGTCCAAGGACAAGAGCTCTTATCTGACAATACTGCTGTTCAAGTAGTTACTGCCGACCAACTGCAGAAATTAACTGATCCAACCAATAAAACTGGCGGGCAACCAAAACCGGGCAGTCAAAATGCGCCTGGTGGACAAAACAGTGCAAATGGACAGGGCAATTCCGGCAGCCAAGGCAATTCTGCCTCGTCTGGAAACGGTACAGGAAATCAAACTTCAGGAGCACGCGGGGGCCGCTCAGCGAACGCCACCGGAAATGGCAACTCCCCTGCCGCTGGCAACCAGGCAGCGAAAGCGGGTGCCGGTCAGTGAACATAGCCAATTTTTCAGTTCGGCGACCCGTAACCATTCTGATGATTATGATCGCGCTTGTCGTTGTGGGCGCAATCTCCGTACCGCTTTTGCCGGTTGATCTTTATCCGAATGTTACGCTGCCGACTGTCTCCGTCTCTACTTCCTGGTCCGGGGCCTCACCCACGCAGGTAGAGTCGCAAATTACCAAACCAATCGAAGGACAAATGGCTACCATTGCGAATGTAACCAATGTGACTTCCACGTCGCGTTCTGGTTCAAGCGTCGTGAGCGTTACGTTTAATTACGGCACCAACCTCGATCAGGCCACTTTGAATATTCGCGATAAATTAGGCCGGGTGCAGCGCGGCCTGCCAAGCGATGCCGGCACGCCGGTAGTGAACCGAGTCGACCCGAATGCGCAAGCAGTCTCCTCGCTTGCGCTTTATGGCAATACAGATCCGATTACGCTGCGTTCACTTGCCGATAACATCGTGAGCCCTGCGGTGCAGCGGGTAGACGGTGTGGCCTCAGTAACGGTTTCAGGCGGGCGCGTGAGACAAATTAATGTGGAGGTTGACCCAAACAAATTAACCCAATACGGCCTATCGATCAATTCCATTGTGTCAGCGCTGGGAAGCGATAACACCTCCTTTGACGCCGGGCTCGTGGATAAAGGCAGCGGCTTGATTCCCCTGCACATTAATGGGGACTTTCAATCGGTCGCTGACATAGGAAAAGTCCAGATTTCGTTAGGCCGAGGAATTACGATTCCAATCAGCCAGTTGGCAACGATTAACGATACCTATCAAGACGTGACGATGGAAGCTCGCAAAGACGGCCAGACTAGCGTCAGTTTATCTGTTTTTAAGCAAACGGACGGCAACACCGTTAGTGTATCTGACAACCTGAAAAAGTCTCTGGCTGATATCCAATCCAAACTGCCAGACGGTGTACATGTTTCCGTTTTAAACGATCAGGCGCAATATATTCGGGATGCCATCAGTTCAGTGGTCAAAGACACTTTGCTGGGGGCTGTCTTCTCGATTATCATTCTGATGTTATTCCTGCGCAGCATTCGGGCTACTTTAGTCATTGCACTGACGATTCCAATTGCGGTGATCAGTACATTCAGCATGATGTATTTCTCGAATCAAACGATTAACACGATGACCCTTGGCGGCTTGTCGGTGGGACTTGGATCGTTGGTAGACTTCTCAGTGGTGGTGCTGGAGAGCATTTTCCGCAAACGTGCCGAAGGGTTGGATCCAGTCGAAGCCGCGAAAACAGGGACCGCCGAAGTAGGCACTGCAGTCATGGCTTCAGCACTGGCACAAATCAGCGTATTTGCGCCAGCCGCGATGATTAACGGCCTGGCCCAGCAGTTTTTGCTGCCTCTCGCGCTCACCGTCATCTTCTCGCACATCGCGGCTCTCTTTGCAGCCGTCACGCTGGTGCCAATGCTCGCGTCCAAAATCCTGCGCGGGGAGATTCCCGATGAGGATCATTTGCCTCGAGGGGTTTCGCTAAATCCTGCGGTGTGGTTCGGTCATTTAATGAACCGCATCTACGCGCTTTACCACCGGGTTTTGAGCTGGGCGCTGCGGTTTCGGTGGACAGTTGTACTGCTCACCATCGCGCTCTTAGCCGGCAGTTTGTATCTGACGAAATTTATTGGCACAGAACTGACGCCAGCCACTGACGAAGGGCAATTTAGAGTCAGCATCCGCATGCCAAACGGGGTGAGCTTTGATCAAACGAACCAACTGACCAGCAAGGTGGAAGACGATCTGAAAACCATCCCGGATATCGCGACCATCTTTACTACAGTTGGCAGCGGCGGCGGTGGGGCATTCCAAAGCGCAGCCACTAATACAGCCAGTATTCAAGGAACGCTCAAGGCCAACCCTAAAGAAAACACGAGCCAGGTAGTCGAACAAATACGGACCCTGACGCAAAATATTTATCCTGGCGTGCAGATATCGGCAAGCAGTTCGTCCGGCGGCATTGGAGGAGGTGGCGGTGGAGGAGGTGGCGGCGCTGATATCTCAGTGGTCCTGACCGGACCCGATTTAAATGTATTGCAAAAACTGGGCGATATAGTAGTGCAGCAGATCAACACTGTACCTAATACCCGCAATGTGCAAAGCACCTTAGACAAAGCTACACCTATCTATGATGTGTCGATCAACCGCGATGCGGCAGCTCATTACGGCATCACCTTAAAAGACATCCAATCCACACTGCGAACTGCTTATCAAGGTTCAGTAGCCACATATTATAAAACTGGTGACTCTCAAATTTCGGTTCTGGTTCATTATCCGGCACAACTGACCAATACACTGGAAAATATGAACAATTTGCTAATCACTTCAACAAGCGGCACACAGGTTCCGATCACTGAGGTAGCTTCTGTGACGCTTGGCTCAAGTCCAGCGCAAATTCAACGGATTAACCAGCAGCGGCAGGCGCAAATCACCGCCAGTGTGTTTGGGGCCACAGTCGGTACTGTGTCGCAGCAAGTTCAACAGTCGATCAGCGAGATCCAGCCCCCTGACGGCTACACCATCGCCATGGGCGACCAACAGAAGCAGATGAGTGCCGCTTTTGGCAACTTGGGTGTCATGCTGGTTCTGTCAATCCTGCTGGTATATATGGTGATGGCGAGTCAATTCGAGTCGCTTTATGGTCCATTTATTATCATGTTCTCCATCCCGCCGACGCTCATCGGAGCTATTCTTGGTTTATTCCTGACGGGACGAACGATCAATATGAACTCGATCATTGGTATGATCATGCTGATCGGCATCGTGGTCAACAACGCGATCGTGTTGATCGACTACACCAACCAACTGCGCAAGCAGGGGATGCCGCTTTATGATGCACTGCTGAGAGCCGGCCGCATTCGATTGCGTCCGATTTTGATGACAACTGGCGCTACAGTGCTGGCGATGCTGCCAATGGTAATCGGATTAGGAAAAGGGTCGGAATCAGAGTCCTCGATGGCTACCGTTGTGGCGTTTGGATTAACATTGGCCACGATGGTGACACTGGTGCTTGTACCTGTCGTCTACATGATTTTCGACAATTGGATCGATCGATTCAAACGGATTTTTCGTCGGAAAACACCAAACGCATTAGCACCAGATCAACCGATTCAACTGTAAGTTTTACCTCAAATAAGCTCGTTCAATATAAAAAACCAGGGCGATCGTTTGCGAGCAGCCCTGGTTTTTTGTATCGTTTGTACGAGGCGGAGGCGGCTGCCGCTCCTTTATTCAGCCTCTTTGGCCTGATTCTCATATACAATGAAGCGAAAGTTTAATCCTTCAAAGTGAACCACATAAGCATGCTGCCAAAACCTGAAGCTCTCACTTGTAGAAGGCCTTCTCACATTTCCCAAATCCAGCTCCGGATAGTGGATCCGCAACGTGTCCGCAGTAAATTCATAAGGAACCTCCAGCGTCTGGATCGTGCTTTCCATCAGGACGACGCCGTCTGGTTTGAATTCCCCTTGTTCGTTCACTTGCAGGAACGCCCGGTCTGCCTCCTGTATAACCCCATTTGACCCGATCATATCTCCATCCGTAACCACGATTTTAGTACCGACTGCGAGCGGCATATACTTTAACCTCCTGATAAGTGCTACTTGGAATTTCCGAATAACAAAATTATGCAGCTTGCAGAAACCATTTACAAGTTAAGTGGATAAGCTGCACTATTAACCAGTTAGAGGCATATACTCCTATCACTCGTAAGGAGGTGATAACATGATACTGCCGGAATTCATCCTACAAATTGCTTTGCTTATCATCTTAGTCAGAAGCGTTTATGTCGCGATTCAACTGCTCAACAGTTCTCACAAAGCATGGCTCGATATCCTGTTTCACATTTCAGTAGCCATTTTTGCGTTGTTTTATTACTCCGAGCATTTTGGACACTTTTTTTGACCAGTCGGATTTCAAACACAAGTTGAAAAAGGGTTGCCGTTATAAGACGATAACCCTTTTTGAACGCGATTCAACTCCCTCTACCTAATGGATAATAGTCCGAATAGACAGTATGATACGATTTCCTCAACAAGCGCTGTTGCCTCTACAGTATCCGCACTTATCTTGCGACCAAGGTATTCGGTGAGATTCGGAATCAACGCCCCCCAATATGCGTTGGCAGCTAAAATCGGATCTCCTTGCCGCAACTCTCCATCGTTCATCCCTTGTTTGACAACGACGGCAATGTGATCCCGCAGAATATACCGATTCCTTATGTATTCCTCTTCTTTCCCTTCGTACACTTCCCGGGCTTCCTCATAGGCACGCATGTGAAATCGGGGAAAGCGTGAATCACGTAAGGCTCCTCGACATAACTGCTGAGCGTAATTGAGAAGGCGTTCCGACGGCGAGCCCTCCGCGTCAAGCAAATTTTGTTTGGCAAACTCACGGCTCTTTTCAATCATCCAAGAAAACAACGACTGGAAGAGTTCCTCTTTTGTGTTGAAGTAGTAGTACACAAGTCCCCGCTTCAATCCCGCCTGCTCTGCAACATCAGAAACTTCCGCGCCGGCGTATCCCTTTTGTACATATACACTCAAGGCAGCATCCAAAATCTGCTTCTTTCGCTCGTCGCGAATATCCTCATTTTGTTCAGAACTGCGTTGAGACACTTTTAAATCCTCCTCTTGACTTACATGTCAGTCAGTCATATAATAGCCCCAGTTCTCTCTAGGTGTCAAGCGCGATGACTAGCATGAGTGCCGTAAGGGCAGCGCTTCATCCAAAACTAATGAAGAGGTGAAAAGTATGATTTTAATAACCGGAGCAACAGGTAATGTGGGTCGTGAGGTTGTTCAACAACTGCACGACTTAGGACATCGAATTCGAGTCCTGAGTCGGAATCCGGCAAAAATATTATGGCCGGTAGATGTGGAGGTTATTAAGGGTGATCTAACTGACTCTGAGGCTGTAAAAGCTGCTCTGAACGGAGTCAACAAGGTGTTTCTGGTGCTGGTGCCCGGCAGTGACCAGTTCCCCGAGCTTGCCAAACAGCATGGAGTTGACCATATCGTATTTCTATCTGCAAGTGCCAT
>JAQBPP010000027.1 GCA_028287455.1 Bacilli bacterium
CAGCAATGGTATTGAAACATCCGTCTTTGAGACAACCGAGACAAATGATGGTTTACAGTGATGTCGATGGAACACTCGTCTCCGATTCAAATGAGTTGCACGCAACAGTAGTAAAGCAAATTGAACGATTTACCAGTTTGGGTTATGGATTTTCTTTGGGTTTCCAACGATGGGGCTTATCTGGATCCCTTTACCATCCAGGAAGAACTGCAACCTGTTGTTTGGCGATCCATTCTGGAAGTATTGAATGGCGCAGATATTTTGAAGATTGGAGTAAAACTGCTTGAGCCCAATCCAGCGGCCTATGAGCAGTTGACGCTGTTATTGACAGCACAGCAAAGTGCTTCGGAAGAGCAGTTTAGATGGTGTTTTTCGAGTGACTCTTATATAGAGATATTAGCTAAGGGAGTCTCGAAGTGGAGCGGCATTCTTCAAAGTCAGCAGATACGAGGCTGTCGGGATGAATTGATCTTCGCCATTGGCGATCATCAGAATGATAGAGAAATGATTCAAAATGTAGATGTGGGAATTGCGATGGCGAATGCGATCGAGGAAGTAAAACAAGTTGCCTCGTACGTAATCGGTCATGTCGATGATCAGGCAGTTGCTCAATTTCTTGAGAATTTGATGACCGATAGCCATTCTCACAATGACAAGGAAAATAATCACTGGATTTTTAAAGGATATGAGCCAGTTGATACCGTATCATTTGATTAGAAGATATCTATAAGGTGGTTGTGAACATGATTAATGCGAAACTCCCGAAAATGTTCTATGGCGGGGACTACAATCCAGACCAGTGGCCGAAGGAGATCTGGCAAGAAGACATGCGGCTGTTTCAACTGGCTGGCATTGACATGGCCACCGTTGGTGTTTTTTCATGGGCGCTGTCTCAACCGGATGAGGCGACTTATAATTTCGACTGGCTTGATGAAGTACTGGATCTGCTGGCTGATAACCGTGTATATGCCTGTTTGGCTACCAGCACGGCTGCTGTGCCTGCCTGGATGGCCAAACGGTATCCGGACGTGCTCAGGGTTGACTTCGAAGGGCATAAGCGCAAGTTTGGCGGCAGACACAACTTTTGTCCAAACAGCCCAACTTATCAGCATTATTCGAAACTGATGGCACGCAAGTTGGCTGAACGCTACCATGATCATCCGGCGCTTGCAGTCTGGCATGTCAACAACGAATACGGCGGGCACTGCTATTGCGAGAATTGTGAAAAACAGTTTCGCGTCTGGCTGAAAAAACGGTACGGCAGTCTGGATCAAGTAAATCAAGTATGGAACACGAGTTTTTGGGGACATACGTTCTATGATTGGGATGAAATTGTGCTGCCCAATCGGCTGTCTGAACACATGAATGGCGATCGGACGAATTTTCAGGGGATTACGCTGGACTACTATCGTTTCATGTCAGATTCATTACTTAGCTGTTATCAAGGGGAGTATGATGAAATCAAGGCGATTACGCCTCACATCATGATCACCACCAACTTGATGGGTACCTTTAAGCCGCTTGATTATTTTAAATGGGCGAAGCAAATGGACATTGTATCGTGGGATAATTATCCCCGCTTTGACACCCCCATGAGCATGATTGCGATGCGGCACGATTTGATGCGCGGGCTCAAAGACGGCATGCCTTTTATGCTGATGGAGCAGACGCCAAGCCAGCAGAATTGGCAGCCCTACAACAGCTTGAAGCGACCAGGAGTGATGCGGCTTTGGAGTTATCAGGCGGTTGCACGAGGTGCAGATACGGTGATGTTCTTCCAATTGCGTCGTTCTGTTGGTGCATGCGAAAAATACCATGGCGCGGTGATCGAACATGTCGGACACGAAAATACTCGAGTGTTTCGGGAATGTGCTGAATTGGGCCGTGAATTGACACTGCTCGGAGACACACTGCTAGACTCGAAGATTCAATCCAAAATCGCCATTTTGTTTGACTGGGACAACTGGTGGGCGGTGGAAATGTCCTCCGGTCCCAGCATCGATCTTAAGTATGTGGATCAAGTGCATCGCTATTACGAAGCATTTTATGCGCAAAACATACAGGTCGACTTGATCGGTGTAGATACACCACTGGCGGGTTACGACATTGTGATCGCGCCTGTACTATATATGCTTAAACCTGGTTACGCAGCAAAAGTGAAAACGTTTGTAGAAAGAGGCGGTTCGTTTGTGACTACCTTTTTCAGCGGTATTGTGAACGAAAATGATTTGGTCACGTTGGGCGGATATCCAGGTGAATTGCGTGAACTACTGGGCATTTGGGCGGAAGAAATTGATGCATTGTTTCCTGATATGAACAATCAAATTGTGATGAACGAAACTTATGGTGAATTGAAAGGTGCCTATAACTGCGGACTTCTTTGTGATCTGATTCATTCCGAAGGGGCAGAGGTGCTTGCAACGTACGGATCCGACTTTTACCAAGGCATGCCAGTTCTCACCCGAAATCGGTTTGGCAAAGGAGATGCCTGGTATGTGGCATCCAGTCCAGACAAGCAATTTATGCAGGACTTGGTACGTGAGCTGTGTGGACAAAAAGGGATTCAACCTGTCGTGCAAGGCCCGGAAGGTGTAGAAGCAACCACACGCACGAAGGATGGTAAAAACTACTTGTTTCTCATGAACCATAACAATTCAGCGCAGAAGCTTGATCTGGGCGAAACGTCGGGCAGGAACTTGCTGGATGGTAACCGGTATGGCGGAGTGATTCAGATAAAGGCCAAAGATGTTTTGATCCTGGAGGTCTAAACAGGGAGAATTTTAGAGTTTATTGTTGTCTTCTAAGTCGGATACATGCTGGTTCACGTATCGAATGGTGGTTCCAAGCGTAATGACTCGATGCTCAAGCGTGTTTACTTGGGAGTGAAGGTGCTTTAGATCAGTTTCAACTCGTTGTAATTGTCCTTCAACCTTATCCAGGCGCTGTTCGACTTTATCCAGGCGCTGTTCGACTTTATCCAGGCGTTGTTCGACTTTATCCAGGCGTTGATCAACCTTGTCGAAGCGTTGATTCATTTGTTCTTGCATATGCTTAATTGCGTCCAATACTTGCATCAGTTCGCTCATGGCAAGTTTCCTTTCCAGTTATATTTGGCTGGGCTATGTCAATCATACTTGATTTATGACAATATTGATAGTTAAATTTTAGTAAAATTGCCAGGAGTGATCACATGAAACAGGAGCTGAAAGAACAACTTTTGCATCCGTCTGATGAATTTACGCCGGTGCCGTTTTGGTTTTGGAATGATCACTTGACCAAGGAAGAAATCATTCGACAAATCCACGATTTCCAGGACAAAGGGGTGATGGGATTCGTTATCCATCCCAGAATCGGGATTCCAACCGATCTTATTTATTTGTCTGATGCCTATCTTGATTTAGTGGAAGCGGCAGTAGCAGAGGCGAGCAAGCTTGGTATGACAGTTATCTTGTATGATGAAGCAATGTATCCGTCAGGTTCAGCCAAAGGTTTAGTGGTAAAAGATAACCCGGAGTATGCGAGCCGCGGCTTAAAAATGGTGGAGTATCCCTGCAGCGGCCCCACGAGTGCGACGATTGAACTGGTTGAGGGGGAACTTTTGGTATCGGTTCAAGCTGTTGAAAAAACGGGTGATCAACAGATCAAACGACACAGCACAGTGCTATTGCAGACGAATGGGGATTCGGTTTCCTTCACCCCGCCGGGTGAGCAAACCTGGTCAATTTTACTGTTTGTCGAAACCTATTCGAAGGGCCATATTCGCGGTATCCATTTCGGGGAAGATGACCGTGAACCTCATGCCCCAGCGTCAGCCGATTTATTGAACCCGCAGGCGATGCAAAAGTTCATTGAGATCACCCACGATGCGTACTATAAACGATTGAAACCCTATTTTGGCAATACCATTATTGCGATGTTCACAGACGAACCGAATATTTTAGGGCGCGGCGGAATGCGGGGATTGAAACCCTGGACTGGCGGTTTTTTAACCGACTATATAAGCGCTGGAAATCAGGAGCTAGATTTGCCGCTGCTTTGGATGGATGGCGGAGAGGAAACTTCTCTAATCCGCAAAAAATATCGCAAAGCAATTAATCAACGCTTAACTTTTGCGTATTACAAGCAACTGCATGATTGGTGTGAACAGCACCAGATTGCGTTGACTGGACACCCGGAAGCCAGTGACGATATTGGCCTGCTCGAGTATTTTCAAATCCCGGGGCAAGACGTAGTTTGGCGCTGGGTGGCTCCAGAACAGCAAAAGGGAATAGCGGGCGTACACAGCACGATTGGCAAATGTTCATCTGACGCCGCCAGACACCGGGGCAGACGCCGAAACTTGAACGAGTTTCTGGGCGTGTGTGGCACCACCAACAAGTGGGACCTAACTGCAGGCGATATGAAATGGTATATGGACTGGCTGCTGGTGAGGGGAGCCAACATGCTGTGCCCGCATGCCTTCTACTATTCGGTTGAGGGCGAGCGACGATACAATGAACGGCCGCCTGATGTGGGACCGAATAATAGTTGGTGGCCATTTTACAAGCGTTTCACAAGTTATATGAAACGTCTAAGCTGGCTGATGACTGACAGCGTTAATGTGACGCCGATCGCTGTTATCTGTGAAGAAGATCACCTTCCTTGGCAAATCGTCAAACCGCTGTTTGAACACCAGATCGAGTTTAATTATCTGGAAGAGCATTTGTTGACTTCATCCTGCACGATCCAGGGCGGCTCAATTGAGATTAACCAGCAAAAGTATAGGGTTGTGTTAATTGAAGACTGGTTTCGCTTGGAGTCAAAAACGTGCAAACGCATTCATCAGTTCGCGCAGTCCGGCGGTACGGTGATCGTCTGTGGTGAAGCGGGTAAAGACGAGGCAAGGCAGAATTACTATGCGATCTCTGATTTCGAAGAGGTTGTAAACGTACTTGATCGCTTTGTGCTCAGAGATGCTGCGCTGTTTCCAGCGTCTGCAGATCTGCGTGTGAGCCATGTTTGCAAGGACGGACTGCATTTTTACATGCTGGTTAATGAGGGAGAACAGCTGTATCATGGCACTCTGCAAACCAGTATTTTCGGCAAGGTGCACAAGTGGGATCCCTGGGCAGGAACCATTGTTGAGCAATCTTTGGAACGACATGAGCAAGGCCCGCGTATCCCCCTTCAGCTGGACAGAAGACAGAGTATCGTGTTTTGTGTCGACCCGCTGCAGAAACCAGTTATTGCCGATCA